>NZEI01000031.1 GCA_002690405.1 Gammaproteobacteria bacterium | reverse complement strand
TTGCCAGTTACCATAATCTTCATTGCCTATGCGCAGTTCCTCTACAGCGACCCACGCCGCAGGCAAGGATCGGCCCAGCTCAATGCTTAGGGGATCAGCAGCAGACAACCCAGCAACGTCGTTAGACAGATCCGCTTCTGGGTCAGCCGTTACAGAGTTCGGAGCAGGTAGCCGAAGAAACTCTAAATCTATGCCAAGACGCTCAGCATCAGTTAAGTCCACTCTGCCAACCAGGTCGTCGGCCTGCACCGAGAAAATGAATTCGCCAACGCGTCGACGACCTGCCAACCTAAGATCACCGAAAATCAAATCACCTACCACGAGTTCGCCCACTCGCAGGTTATCCATCTGCCAATCCACCGCATACTGGCCGCTTCCCACGGCCAACTGAGACCAAGCTTCAACATCGATCGCAGCCAAATTACCACCGATACTGACCCAATCTTGGTCCGCTTGGATCACTGCGGGAACAGCACTTAGACCGATAGACCCTCGCAACACTCGGTCATCCAGATGCACCCAGCCCTGAGTATTCTGGTAGCGCCATTGCAAACTCTGATAACCGTCCAGAAATTGCAGATCAAAGCGGCTGGGCGACAATATATTTTCGGTCTTACCCAGCTCTCCAGGCAAATTTACAGCCATACCTAGGAGATCCGTATCCACCACCAAAGCAGAAATACCGCCTCTCATATCGATAGATAGATCTGCACTGAATTGACTTTTACCGCTCAGCACGCCGAGATCAGAGAGACCAGCCAGGGTATAGATATCATCAGGGGTAAGGGCGCCGCGTACTGCAAAATTGATTTGTTGAGCGTCGCTGGTCACGGCAATTGAGGCTTGCTGACCAAAGATATTGCCAGCAAAACTGCCGGCTAACTGATGAGGCAGTGTGAATGTGCCTTGTCCTGCTGCGTTCTCTAAATTGAGCCGGTAGTCCGGCATGGACAGCGACATCTGCTCAGGTTGGAAATCTAAATCCAGCGCAAGCGGCGACTCAGCACCCGCCGTCAACGGCAACCTCATGCTGCCCTGCAAACGCACATTGCCATTCGCCGACCAATCATTTCCGACAAAGGCAAAGGACGATCGGAGTGGCGTATCGCGCAGAAAATCAAGCAGTTGTGCTGCACCAGTCTGAGCATCAAATTGCACATCAGCGACACGCGCACCTGTACCGAGCGCTATTTGACTGGCGGCAAAACGCGCACCCGCCATTTCAGCTGATGATACTTGCACGCGGGTATTAGGGCCGGCGACATGGATATTGGCGGATACATTCTGCAACTCCGGCCAGCTGGGTTCGTAAATGATACGACCCTGGGCCAAGTCGCTGCGTATTTCTAAGCGGCGTGCTAATTCGCCAGGGCGCTGTCGTAATTGGCCATGGTATGCGCCAAACAGACCATCCAACCGCCCAGCCTGGGGTGCCTGGCGGAGCCAGCTTTGTAGACCCTCGGCCATCTTGAAAGAAATATAGTCGGGTAGAACTGATGTATCTGCGCCATCCATGCCAAGTTGTATGCTGAAGCGTTGCTCATATGGGTTTTTCGGCCGGGTAACTGCGAACTGCACGGCGAGTGCACTGCCATGCCGCCGCGCTTTAATGTTCTGCCCGCGCAAGCCCATATGCCCAGGTTGTAAATGGAATTTGATAAGCCCTTGAACGTACTCAAAATCCCATACTCGGGCGAATAAGGTCGGAAACTGCAAATTGATGTCGTCAGCATTTAACTGCATCGCGATGTTTGCGCTATCGCCCCAGAAACGACCTTGAGCATTGCGTAAGCTCGGCGCCCCCCGATAACCCTGAGCAGACACATCGGACAGAGAAGCCGAGTAGGCTATTGCGCCTTGATTGCTGACATAGCCATACAAGCTATGAACTTTGCCACTTGGCGCCAATGCCGTTAACCATTCGTCAAAAATCGGCCAAATACCAGCGCTTGGCTGGAGCACCGAAGTTATGGCAGCGAGATCTACGCCTTGGCTCCAGGCCATAAGCTCAGGCCACAGTTCATCCGCGACGAACTTGATCCGGAAGTGCAGGGGATCGAGGGCGATCGAATTAGAACGATCGACTCCAGATTGCAGATCTACCTTACGGGTCGTGCCATGAATGGCATCGCCCCGCGTAATCCACTCCGTATCAATACCCGCGCGTAAAGTTGGCATTGGCGCTGTCATATTCGTAGCGGACAGCAACGCCTGCGCAGCGAGTCGCCCTTGGCCGACGTCTTGTCGCTGACGCCAACGAGAATCCCCGGTTGTAATTACCATATCGGCGCTGCTGAAAAGCCCTGCGGGCAATGCTAGCCGCCCCGAGACACTGACATCCCGGGCCACCACTTGCTCGTCAGACCAAGACACCCGTTCAACCCAGGACACGCCAAGTTTGGTGGCTTCGGGCTTATTCGCGGCCAAAACCATATCGAGCATATGTTCATTACTAATATTCTGCGCTCGAATATCAGCACTAAAACCCATGGACTGACCCGTTTGCGGGTGAAATATCAGCTCTATCGCCCCAAACAACCGGTCCCCATGGCGCAGGCTTTTGACTATATCGAACGGCAAGACGATCCGTTGTTGGTTACGTAACCGCCAACCTACGGGTTGTTGTTCAAAATGGACTTCCGCCTGTTGCCAATACAAATGTCGCGGCACCCAAGCATTGCGAATTAAACTCTCTAGCGAATCCAGTTCCAGCTCAAGATTCTGAAATTGACCCGCACCAAAGGTCACCTTCTGCACTTGCACGACCGGATTAATTCCGCGCCACTGTGCTTGCACCCCTTCAAGGCTNATTCTCTTTGAGGCCAGCATACTGTTCAGCTGCGGCGTGAACTCACTGGCAAAAAAAAGTAGTCCGCGCCCGGCCCCTAGGGTAAGTGCCGTAACGACAATCAAACCGCATAGAAAAAGTATTAGCGGGGCGACAACGTAGCGACGCAGTCTATCCTGGTATGGCAAACGCGTTGCGACCNACATATCAGGCAGCAAGGCCTAATTAGCCNACCGACCCCTGAACCATCGANATATCAAATTGGCCAACCGCGAAATCAGGCTCCGCTTGCACACCAACCGCTGCCCTAATCTTTGCTCGAACGCCATCAAGGTAGGCGCCTTCATCGGACAACAATCGATCCACAACCGATTGATCAGCACGCACCAAAAACTCAAGATCCACGCCGCCCTTGCTCGATTTCGAACGCTTGATCAAATCACGGACGATGGCCTGACACGCCGCTTCAACCGAGGCATCGACACCATCTTCCGAAGTTGCCTGCATAAGCTGACCTAAACTCTGCCGCACGCGCTTGCGACTTAACTGCACAGTGCCGTGTTCAGAAAAATCCTCCACCCGCACCTGAGACGGATCAGCTGTAAAGGCCTCCTTTAGTATTGCCAGCACCTGTTGTTCGTGAGCCTTGTTTTGCATATCAATAAAGTCGATTACGACCAAGCCCCCCAAATTNCGCAGACGTAATTGCGCCGGGATNGTTGCGGCAGCCTCCAGATTCACCTGGAGAGCCGTATCTTCGGCCGAACCNGCACCGGTGCCAAGAAAACTGCCGCTGTTAACATCAATACTGACAAGGGCCTGNGTTTGTTCAAAGATCAGCCCTGCGCCAGANGGCAACGAATAACTCGGCTCCAATGCCTGTTGAATTTGTTCTTCTAGTCCAAGCTCCGCGAATAGATCCNCATCGCTGNAGCACAGTACGTCTCGACCAGACCATTGAGGCAAATGCTCTTGCGCAAAATTGCGCATCTGGGTGTATGTAGTTTCATCATCAACTGTGACCCTTTGCACATTCGGCCCAGCCAAGTCGCGCAGAATACGGCAGGCAAACGGCAGCTCGGCATACACGAGGCAAGGCGTTTTTTGCTGTTTGCTGGATTCGATATTTTGTAANAGTTCATTCCAGCTGTCGCAGAGCCGGGCAAAAGCCTCGGTTAAAGCGCTTTCGCTGGCACCTTCCGTCGCGGTGCGGACAATCAAACCAAAGTCCGTATCNGCCAATTGTCTCGACAAAATATCTTTCAGCCGTTGGCGCTCCGCAGTGCTATCGATACGCCGAGAAATACCCAATTGCCCCGGGCGCTGGGTCAGCACAAGCGCGTTGGTCGCTACAGAGAGCGACATCGTAAGTTTCGCGCCCTTGTCCTCAATGGCGTCCTTCACAACCTGCACGACAATTTCTTGCCCTTCATGCAGAAGCTTACGAATATCTACGCGGCGCCCATCGTTATCTGGCTCGGCCACCATAAGCGGCTTGGCAGTGACGTCCGCAGCGTGCAGGAANCCATGGCGCTGTTGGCCAATATCAACAAAGGCCGCCTGAATGCCTCCAATCACCCGTACTACTTTGCCGCGATAAACATTGCCAGTTAGGCTTCTGTGCTGCGCTCGGTCAATTTGCAGGTCACGCAATTTTTGATCCACAACTAATGCCGCTCGCGTCTCCGCAGAGCCAACGTTAATTACCAATTGCTCGGCAGTCTCACCGCCCTGCTTAGGTTGTTCGGTCAACGCGACCACTCCATGTATCTATGCCGAAGTGTTTCAGCATTAATTCTGTTTCCAACANTGGCAGTCCAATCACGGCACTAGGGCTGCCATGAATCTTTTCTACGAAAATACTGCCAATACCTTGTAACCCATANCCCCCGGCTTTGTCTGCNGGCTCTTGTGTCCGCCAATAGGCATACGCCTCGTCCTCGGATACTGCACGAAAGCTGACGTCGCTGGCTACTACCTGAGTCCTAGAATCAGCAGCCGAAGCAACCGTTACGCCCGTTAAAACTCGGTGTGTCGTACCGGATAGACGCATCAGCATCTCAATACCATCCGCTCGGTCCATCGGTTTCCCTATAACCTCGTCACCGAGAGTGACNACNGTATCTGCCGCTATTACGACATAGCTCGGCCTATGAGTCAGTCCAGCAGCCGCTTTCGACTTAGACAGCCGCTCGACATAGGCCATTGGCATCTCACCAGCCGCTAAGCTTTCATCCACATCCGGCGACATCGTTTCAAACATCAAACCGATTTGTTGCAACAAACNGACCCGNCGCGGTGACGANGANGCTAANAAAANAGATNGGNNNCANANATCNNTCACCGNAANCCTCTANNTNGTTCCANNGCTNNAAAANANNNANAGGCGTANGGCCANAGCAAGCGCNGTGCTNANNGCCGTCGTNAGCGGNAGNCAGATTCCAATCTTGATTNGCNAAAAAATTAAGACTNAANCTNCTNANNANTTGNGCANNCANTNNAACNNTAAAGACGATNAATNCTTGCTGAATNGCACCATACATNNCGAAACGCTCGCGAAANCGCANCNACANATANGTTATGGTGGCNAANAATNAGACCGTTNANACCCANGGGNTCGCCNAATAAAACATCAACAANNCNNCCAGCAANCCAAGCCCACAANACNCCCANGCGCGANCCGACACNNAACGCCCAATATATCAGTANCAGCAATAGCCACTGNGGCTGCCAAAGACNNATCCACTCGTANNANNNAGCNGGNAGNCGNGCAATGCTTAAGACNGNNGCGNCANAGNNCNANANNATNANNANCAANGGNTTCAAGANTCACCNNCCGNACGCNCAGCANGCGCCTGNTCTGCNGTAAAAACNACCAACAAAAATCGCGACTGATTTGTTCGAGCTAGGGGCCGCACCTCAACTTCAGCAAAAACAGAGGTCGCATCCAATACCACCGAAATCACNTCCCCCACGGGATAGCCAACCGGAAATCGCCCTCCCAANCCAGAAGTCTCCAAAAGGTCGCCAACACTAATGTCCATAGATACTGGNACATTCTCCAGNACCAGANTGTCTCGNGANCCNGTNCCGCCAGCGATACTGCGCGCCCCGTTNCGCGTGACCTGAACGGGAACCGCNTGGTCTTTATCNATNAATAGGAGCACGCGACTNGTAGAANGACCAACNTCTACCANTTGCCCGAACAAACCCTCNGCATCNAGNACCGCTTGNCCCACTNNNAANCCGTCNACNGNACCTTTNTCNATGATTACCTGATGCGCNCTCGGCGTAGATCGAACACTGACGATTTCTGCAATCAGCACCGACCCTGGNAATTTTTCTTTGGAGCCNAACAGCGCGCGCATGCGATCGTTATCAGCCTTNAGGGTCTGATAGCGTTGTGCTGTNTGCGAGAGTGTTAACAGNTGTTGGCGCTGGCGCTGTANNTGCGCCAATAAATTTTCCCTGCTGGTCAAACTCTCGCTGAGACTATTGCCCACCGCNTAAGGAGCTTCTGCAATAAAATACAGTGGACTCACAATCTGCAATAACAGCGCNCGCGTCGGTCGAAGATATTGTGAATAAGAATCTANTGNCGCCAACCCCATCGACGCCAAAATCAAACCCAGCAGNANATATCCTGCCCCGCTGCTTTTGACAAAAAGCGTTCTGATGACAANCCTCTAACGGATTTGAGCTGATTCAAATGCTAGTGAAATAGCTCTGTCGATCATAGCGCGCTCTTAGATGTCGAGAAGGTGTGCGTTGCCTGCTTCATCCATTAACTCCAGTGCTTTACCTCCACCCCGGGCAACGCACGTGAGAGGGTCCTCGGCAATAATTACCGGCAACCCTGTTTCTTCAGCAAGCAGAATATCCAGATCCCGCAATAATGCGCCACCACCTGTAAGCACCATGCCAGTATCCGCAATATCGGAAGCCAGTTCTGGGGGGCACTGTTCCAGCGCACTTTTGACCGCCTGTACAATCATAGACAGCGGCTCCTGCAAGGCTTCAAGAATTTCGTTGCTGTCCAAAGTGAAGCTACGCGGAATTCCTTCTGCCAAATTACGGCCCCGCACATCAATCTGGCGNATTTCTTTCTGCGGATAGGCAGCCCCCACTTCCTGCTTNATCCGCTCCGCCGTCGCCTCGCCGATTAAACTACCTTGAGTACGACGCACATAGGCGACAATTGATTCGTCNAAGCGGTCGCCGCCGACNCGNACNGTATCNGANATAACAACACCGTTNAGCGAAATAATNGCNATNTCNGTNGTGCCGCCNCCNATNTCNACNACCATNGTGCCAACAGCNTCATGGACCGGCAGCCCTGCNCCAATAGCGGCCGCCATCGGCTCTTCTACCAGCCGAACATCCCGCGCTCCGGCCGATAACGCGCTTTCTCTGATTGCTCGACGTTCGACCTCCGTGGACTTACAAGGNACACATACAAGAACGCGAGGNCTCGGCCGAATGATGCTGTTTTCATGCACCTTGGCAATGAAGTACTTGAGCATCTTTTCTGTAACGAGGAAGTCTGCAATAACGCCGTCTTTAAGCGGGCGGATTGCCGTGATGTTACCGGGCGTACGCCCCAGCATGCGCTTGGCATCAAGACCCACCGCNGCAACACTCTTTTGNTTACCTTGCATGCGGATCGCAACTACCGAGGGCTCGTTCAAAACAATTCCCGATTCACGAACGTAGATCAGCGTATTCGCTGTTCCAAGGTCAATGGATAGATCTCGCGAGAACAATCCGCGGAAATACTTGAACATGCCTATGCTCCGGCGTCAGAAGGGTGAATGATAGGCATTCTTGACACTAAAAGCACGGCGATACTGCAGGAATATCGCCATGATAACGTTACATTTTGTTGCACCGATCAACCTCGGTAGCGGCCTAGCCGCTAATCTTCCCTGCAATTTTTCGAGCGTCCATTTACACTTGCCCCCCTCTGACGCCTAACNGACTAAAAAAACATGAGCGAAGCCAAACCCACCATAGATCTTCCACATCTGGCCAATCTCGCACGCCTGAACTTTGATTCCGATAGCTCCGAATCGGCCCGGGCCGATCTGGAAAAAATCATTGCGATGATCGATGCCATGCAAGCGGTCAATACCGAAGGCGTGGCACCCTTATCTCACCCCTTAGACGGCGCCCAACGGCTGCGCCAAGATCTTGTTACCGAGACCGAACAACGGGACAACTTTCAGAGCACTGCGCCAGCCACGTCCGAAGGCTATTATCTAGTTCCAAGAGTAGTTGATTAATGCCAGGTATAGCGACCCTCCGCGCCATGAGTAGCGCCTTAAAGAATCGGGTAATCTCCAGCACCGAGTTGACCCAAGAACATCTGGCAACAATAGCCGCAGATAAGACCAATAGCTTTATAACCGTCGCTAAAGACAGCGCGCTCGAACAAGCCAAGCGGGCAGAACAAATGCGCGAGCAAGGAAGCAGCCACCCGTTGACCGGCGTTCCGCTTGCGCATAAAGATATCTTCTGCACAAAAGGCATCACGACGACCTGCGGATCACGGATGTTAGAAAACTTCGTGGCACCCTATGACGCACATGTGGTCGCCTTACTGAACCAAGCGGGCATGGTCACCCTAGGTAAAACCAACATGGATGAATTCGCGATGGGTTCATCTAATGAATCGAGCCACTTTGGCCCAGTGAGCAATCCATGGAATATGGATAAGGTTCCCGGAGGTTCATCTGGCGGATCCGCGGCCGCAGTCGCAGCGGGCTTGGTTGCGTGCGCGACCGGAACCGATACCGGCGGATCTATACGTCAACCGGCCGCCCTTTGCGGCATCACCGGACTAAAACCAACTTATGGCCGTATCTCGCGCTACGGCATGATCGCCTTTGCCTCGAGCCTGGACCAAGCTGGGCCAATGACCAGCGACGCGGAAGACGCCGCGCTAATGCTTAGCGCTATGGCGGGCTTCGACAGCAAAGACTCAACCAGTGCGCAGCGCCAGGACGCTTGGCTCGCGGATTTTGCCGAACACGGCATTCCCGACCTAGAGCGGCCTTTGAAAATTGGCTTACCACAGGAATATTACGCTGATCTAAGCAATGGCAGCATCATTGAGGCAGTNCAGAAAACACTTGCCCAGCAGGGACATGAGCTGGTTGATGTCAGCCTACCGCATACCCAGGCGGCTATTCCGGTTTACTACGTTATTGCCGGCGCCGAAGCCTCGACTAATCTATCCCGTTACGACGGTGTGCGCTTTGGCCATCGCTGTGAGAATCCGCAATCCCTCGAGGATCTATATAAGCGATCTCGCAGCGAGGGCTTCGGCGATGAGGTCAAACGCCGCATATTGACGGGTACATATACCCTTTCGGTGGGTTATTTCGATGCTTATTACATCAAAGCGCAACAGATTCGGCGTCTGATTTCTGAAGACTTCAACAATGTTTTTGCTAACGTCGATGTGTTGCTAACACCGACCAGTCCAACACCGGCATTTAGCCAAGGCCAGTTAAGCGACGACCCAATTGCCATGTACCAACAAGACTTATACACAGTGCCTACCAGCCTCGCAGGACTGCCCGCGCTCTCAATGCCATGCGGGTTCGTCGACGGGCTACCGGTGGGAGCGCAGCTGATCGCCCCAGCCTTCCGCGAAGATGTACTACTCGGCTTGGCCGCTCAGTACCAAAAACATAGCGATTGGCACCTGCAAAGACCCAACGGATTCCGTGTAAGCAAGGAGTGGGCAGCATGAGTTGGGAAGCGGTCATTGGATTGGAAATCCACGTACAACTAGCCACCCAGAGCAAAATTTTTTCTGGGGCTGCAACTACCTATGGCGCCGAGCCCAACGCTCAGGCGTGCGCGGTAGATTTGGGCTTGCCGGGGGTCTTACCGGTACTCAATGAGACTGCCGTTGAGATGGCCGTTAAATTCGGTTTAGCCATTGGTGCAGAGATTAATCTGCACTCCATCTTCGATCGAAAAAATTATTTTTATCCCGACCTGCCTAAGGGCTACCAAATCAGCCAATTTGCGACACCAATTGTGGGCCAGGGCGAGATCAAATTAGATCTAGCGGACGGCAGTCAGCGTGTCATCGGCATTACTCGTGCGCACCTGGAGGAAGATGCCGGGAAATCTGTCCATGACCTGTTTCCAGGACAAACCGGCATCGACCTAAATCGCACTGGCACCCCATTATTAGAAGTTGTCTCTGAGCCAGACTTGCGCTCCGCCAGCGAGGCAGCGGAATACTTTCGTCAAATGCATAGCCTTGTGAAATATCTGGGTATTTGTGACGGCAACCTCGCAGAGGGCAGCATGCGCTGCGATGCAAACGTCTCTGTTCGCCCCCATGGGCAAGAAGCATTCGGCGAACGCACCGAAATCAAAAACATCAATTCATTTCGCTTTGTCGAGCGCGCTATCGAGCTAGAAATTGAGCGCCAGATCGATGTCTTAGAAGCGGGCGGCACCATCCACCGGGAAACCCGGCTATTCGATGCCGATGCGGATGAAACCCGTTCCATGCGCAGCAAGGAACTTAGCGAAGATTACCGCTACTTCCCGGATCCAGACCTATTGCCACTGCATATAAGCTCAGCCTTTGTCCAAGCCGTGCGCGACAGTTTGCCTGAGTTGCCAGATGCGCGCTGTCAGCGCTATCAAGAGGCGATGGGGCTATCGGCCTACGACGCCGCAAGCCTAAGTAACGACTTGGATCGAGCTGAATTCTTCGAAGCTGTCGTCAGTGTTTGCAATAACCCCAAGCTCAGTGCCAACTGGTTGAATGGTGAANTNAGCGCATACCTTAATAATGCCGATTTAGAGATTGCTGCCAGTCCCGTCACNGCGGGTCAGTTAGGACAACTGATACAACGCNTCGATGACGAGACACTGTCGTCAAAGACTGCAAAAGAATTATTCAAAGCTCTTTGGGCCCAAGCCGATACAGAGTCCAATGTAGATGCCCTTATCGAGCAATTGGGGCTTANGCAGATGAACGATGATGGCGAACTCAGCGCCATCGTATCCGGCGTGCTAGAAGCCAACCCCGATCAAGTCGCCGAACTAAAGTCAGGTAAGGATAAAGTACTGGGATTTTTAGTCGGCCAAGTCATGAAGGCCACCGGCGGCAAGGCCAATCCAAAGCAAGTTAACGAACTCATCCGCAAAAGCCTCTAGGGTGCTCCGGTGTTGACTATTGGTCGCGATAGTCCACCGCAGCAACCAAAACATCACGGCGGGATATCTGGCCGATCAGCGCACCTTCGTGGACAACCGGATAGCGACGTCGGTGTTCGTGGATGAAACGTTCAGCCAAGGTATAAATGTCTAAATTCCCGTCGACCGTATCAACGGGGGCCTGCATGTAGTCAGCAACAATGCCGAGCGGTTCGTTGTAGTAACTGTCCTGAATCACCACCGACATTAAATCGACCTCCGACAAAATNCCCACCAGCTTGCCACTNTCGNCTACTACTGGGGCACCGGAGATGCTGTGGGCGAGGATTTGGGTCATGGCCTCAACGACATTCATATCAGGGGTAAAGGTCACCAACTTTTTCGTCATATAGTCTTTTACTTTTAGCGAACGCATCTCCTTACTCCACATATAACAAAGGATAACCGTTAGACTATTCTTATATAACAGCCGAATGCAACCACGGCGTTGGCCTGTTTTCCTAGCAACAAGACACGCTCCAAAGGGATTTTTCGCACCCTACCTTGCCGCTAAAACGCGTAGTACTATTGGGGTAAGACAAACCCAGGAGACGGGTTTTAACCATTACGAGATTGGGAGGGAACCATGAGCGACAAGCCTCTAGCGGCAGTACCGTATCTAAAAATTCCAGAGGGCGCAGACCCCTATCTGGAGGGGCATAAGTGCGGCAATTGTGGCGCAACTTTTCTCGGCGAACGCGATGTTTGCTCCAAGTGCGGCGCCCGAGATCAAATGTCTACGGTAACGTTGCCCAATACCGGCAAACTTTATTCATATTCCATCGTTTACCGATCCTTCCCGGGCATCGAAGTCCCTTATATCAGCGCCATTGTTGATCTCGACGACGGCACTGCTATCAAAGGGAACCTAATCAATGTGGAACCGGATCCTGAGAATATCGCCTTCGATATGCCTGTAGAGGTGGTCTATGACGACGCATTGGGACGCAAAGATGCCGATGGCAATGCTTACTTATCTTACTTTTTTCAACCCGCTGCTTCGGCCTAGCACAGTAGCGCGAATCATCACCTAGGGAGAATTACAATGACTGACGCATATATTGTTGGTGTAGACATGATCAAGTTCGGGCGTTTCCCGGACAAAACCGTACCGCAAATTGGCGCTCAAGCCGCGCTGATGGCACTCGACGACTGCGGCCTCACGATTCAAGACATGCAGGCTCTGTACTGTGGCAATCTTGGCCAGGCCTCGGGCATGGTTGGTCAACGCATGCTGCAGGAAATTGGCCAGACCGGTATGCCGGTGGTTAACGTTTCCAACGCCTGCGCCACCGGCGCTACCGCCTTTCGCGAGGCCTGGGCTTCAGTTAAAGCNGGCCTTTACGACTGCGTATTGGCAGTGGGCGTTGAACAGATGGGCAAAGGCTTACTCGGCGGTGCTGGTGCCAAGGTCGGCATTCCGAAAGAAGGCTTATTGGGTTCCGGTACCATGCCTGCTGTTTTTGCCGAAGCCGGCATGGAGCACGCGCGCAAATACGGAACGACTTTCGAGCAGTTCGCTAAGGTATCGGTAAAAAACCATCATCACTCAACCTTGAATCCAAAGGCCATGTATCAGATCGAAACGCCTCTGGATGAGGTCATGAATGCCGAGATGATTTCCTATCCGAATACCAAGCTAATGTGTTCGGTCAACGTAGATGGTTCTGCCGCTGCAGTGATTTGCTCAGAAAAGAAAGCCAGAGAGCTAGGGCTTATGAACCGCGCAATCAAAGTTCGCGCTTCAGTGTTGGCTTCTGATCCATGGCAGGAACGCGACTTGGTTATGCCCGATGTTAACTCCTGCACCCGCAAAGCCGCTGCAGAAGCCTACGAAATGGCTGGCGTCGGACCAGACGATATTAATTTGATCGAGTTACACGATTGCTTTGCTACGGCAGAGATTTTGCACTATGAAAATCTCGGCATTTGTAAAGATGGCGAGGCTGGCCGGCTGATTGATGAGGGCGAAGTCGCCTTGGGTGGGCGCATTCCAGTCAACGTATCTGGCGGACTGTTGTCCAAAGGCCATCCACTGGGCGCGACTGGCATCGCAAACATTTATGAAGTCAGCACCCATCTGCGCGGTGAAGCAGGCAGCCGTCAGGTTGAGGGGGCAAAGATTGGTCTGACTCATGTGATTGGTTTGGGCAGCGCCTGCGCCATTCATGTCTTGGAAAAAGCCAGCTAAACCTTTAGCTAACCCATGCAACGCCGGCCTAGGCCGGCGTTTTTGTTTCTATTGGGCGATCTATACACAGGAGTTTTATATGCGCATAGGTGTTGTCAGCGATACGCACAACAACCTAAAAAACGTTCGACGCATCGTTGAGCTTTTTAACGCGGCCGCGGTTGATCGGGTGATTCATACCGGCGACATCACCCAAGCCAAAACCATAGAGGTATTTAGCCAACTCGACGCACCCATGAGTGGCGTTTTTGGTAACAACGATCAAGAACGCACAAGCCTTGAAGCGGCCATCGAGCGTTACGGTTTCGAATTCTATGAGCCGCCGTTACAGCTCCGTTGGGACGATCGGGATATTATTGTTGTGCACGATCCATTGGAATTCGACGGCCATCTGAGCAACCAAGCCATCGCATTACACGGCCACACCCATCGTTACCGCTGTGAACAGACCGAAGGACAGCTGATTTTTAATCCGGGTGAATGCGCCGGCATGATGAAGGGCTTGAATGCCATTGGCGTACTCGACACCACGGATCTTTCCACCGAGTTGCTGCGCTTTTAACGCTTACATTTCTTATCGTCTGAGTTTCATCGATGCGGTAGTCGCTGTCGACCAGCGTTATGACAAGCCTGCCTGATGCCGCCGAGGCTTTTTAGCCACAACCGACGGCATCACTTGCACCAGTTTTTATCCGCTAAGGCCGTTAAGGATTTCGCCAATACGCGCCGCATTTGCACCCAAATCCGACTGACCTACCCTAGATATGCTGCGCACATCAACCTGCGTACCACCATCAGCAGCGGGTTGAACGCGCACTGCCACATCATCTTTAAAGCCAAACCAAAAAGTAGTTGCTGTCGCCTCTACTAAGCCGGCATTTTTATTCACCGACACAATTTCCAAGCCCATATCGCGCAGTACCGCTTCAGCACGATCCACCACCTCGTCAGCAGACGCCTGCAGCGTCAGCGGTTTCACCCATGGGTAGGCTTTAGTTTGCTGCGGCGCTAACTCTGCGCTGTTATANGCCAGTGGATTAGCTTTGGCCGCCGTGCGAAGAGCAACAATCTTGTCGAACTGTGGGGGATTTACCGTATCGGTAGAAATATTATGAATCGGCGGCACCGAGCTTGCTGCCGAGTACTGCATGCCAAGGATCCCNAACACCACAACACCAAGAAAAATACCGATCAACACNGTGGGTCGCTCGGCTACTAGGTTCTTACGCAAGCTGATGATGTAGGCAATAACGCCGAGGAAACTCGCGAGAGTCGCCAGCACAGCACCCGCGGCCAAAAACATAAACCCGCCAGTGAAGGCCCATAAACCGATCTTGGTGCCTAAGGCGCCCAGCGGCAGACACACCGCCGCAATCACGCCGCCGATGAGTATCGCCTGCGNCCACCACCGCTTAGCTGCTGTTTGTTCATTCATTTATCTTTCTTCCTATAACCTGCCGAATCGGCTAAGTGATCGTTGAACCGCCGTCTACGACGATATTTTGCCCAGTAGTAAAAGAACCTGCAGCCGATGCCAAATACACCGCAGCTCCGGCGATTTCACGCGGCTCTCCAATGCGTTGCAATGGATCGCCTTCGGTCCTCGCCTGCAGAATCTCCGGATTTTCCCAAAGTGCCCGAGCGAAATCAGTACGCACNAAACCAGGGGATATGCTNTTCACTCGAATATTATGCTGCCCATACTCTACCGCCAAGTTNCGCACCATTTGTACATCTGCAGCCTTGGAAATGCAGTAAGCACCGAGTACTGGACTCCCCTTCATACCACCAACACTGGATACAATGATAATCGAGCCGTCTTTGCGTTCGATCATTTCCGGCAGCACCATGTTCGCTAACCAATGGTTCGACTTGATGTTGATGCCGAGAATTTTATCAAACGCTTCATCAGGCAAGTCGCGCATAGAGCCGTAATACGGATTAACTGCCGCATTACACACCAGGATATCGATTTTACCGAGTGCAGCTCGAGTCTTGTCGACCAACTCTTGGAGATCTTCTTTACGCCCGATATGCGCTGGAATAACCGTCGCACCACCGGCTTCGTCAGCCAGCTCTTGATTGATGGCATCCGCCACTTCCNGACAAACATCTGCCTTGCGACTACTGATCACAACTTGCGCACCATGCCGAGCCATTTCCTCGGCAATGGCCCGACCAATACCCTTACTTGAGCCAGTGATTAACGCTACCTTGCCGGTTAAATCAAACAACGTGCTCGCCATACAATCCCTCCTGCATGCCTCTTTTTAGTTCTTGTTCTAGCGCGCCAAGCAAAACAAAAAGCACGCGCAATTACTAGCAGTGTCGAATGGCGCATCAACCTTAGCTAAGTTTTCGGGTATTATGCCGCGGCTCGCTCACAGCGAGTCATCAGCCATCACTACGGACTTAAAGGAACACTACTGTGACAGCACAATCCATGGACGAATTGGTTGCACTGGCAAAACGTCGAGGATTTATTTTTCAATCCAGTGACATTTATGGCGGCCTCCAAGGCGTCTACGACTACGGGCCTCTAGGAGTTGAGCTAAAAAATAATTTAAAGGCGGCATGGTGGCGCGCCATGGTCTACGAGCGCGACGACGTTGAGGGCCTGGACGCGGCAATTCTTACCAACCCGACCACGCTCAAACATTCCGGCCACGAGGATACCTTTACCGACCCCTTAGTCGACTGCCGCAGCTGCAAAAGTCGCTGGCGCGCAGACCACATTACCGACGGCATTTGCCCGGGCTGTGGAGCCAACGACCTCACCGAGCCACGCCCCTTTAATCTTATGTTTAAAACCCAAGTGGGTCCGGTGCAAGACGAAAATGGTAATTTCGCGTATTTGCGTCCAGAAACAGCTCAAGCCATTTTCACCAACTTTAAAAATGTGGTGGACTCCACCTCACCAAAACTGCCATTTGGTATCGCCCAGATCGGCAAAGCCTTTCGCAANGAGATCACCCCCCGCAACTTCATCTTCCGCGTGCGCGAGTTCGAGCAAATGGAGCTGGAATTCTTCGTGCGCCCCGGCGAGGACGACGACTGGCATGAACAGTGGGTGGAAGCGCGCCTGCANTGGTGGGCACAACAAGGCGTNCCACGTGACACCATAGAGCTATACCACGTACCCAGTGATGAACTCGCCCACTACAGTAAGGCTACTGTGGATTTGATGTACCGCTTCCCCCATGGCGTGGAGGAACTTGAGGGTATTGCCAACCGTACCGACTTTGATCTGGGTTCCCACACCAAGAATCAGGGAGACTTTGATATCAACGCAACGGTGGCCCCAAATTCTGACTCCAATGCCAAGCTGGCGATTCAAGATCTACAGGGTAAGGGCTGGACAGTGCCTTACGTGATCGAACCATCTGCTGGTGTCGACCGCGGTGTGCTGGCGATTATGAACGAGGCGTATACGGTTGAAACTCTAGAAAACGGCTCCGAACGTACGGTCATGGCGTTCAAACCGCANCTGGCACCGATCAANGTGGCGATCTTGCCGTTAAAACGCAACCACGAGGGCATCGTCGCCAAGGCCAAAGCCATTAAGAACGATTTAATGAGCTTGGGCATAGGCCGCATCTTTTACGAGGACACCGGCAATATCGGTAAAGGTTATCGCCGCCATGACGAGGTAGGCACACCACTGTGCGTGACCGTGGATTTTCAGACCATTGAAGAAGACGACACCGTTACCGTGCGCAATCGCGACACCATGGCACAAGANCGTATAAACGTCGGCGACTTGGCGGATTACGTAAGCCGATTCATGCGGAGCTAACCGCTACCATGTCTGCTACGGACTGGCTGCTGCTGTCACTGACCTTGTTGGCTGGCGCCGCCAGTCCCGGCGCTAGCCTTGCCTTGGTGATGCAACGCGCCTTGCAATTCGGGCGCCAGGCCGGACTAATCGTCGGTATCAGTCACGGCATCGGCATCTTGTTTTATGCCGGCGCAGTAGCCCTGGGTGCCACTACCCTACAAAGCGAGTTCCCNCAGATTTTTCGCGGGCTACAAATCATCGGTCTGGGCTTTCTCGGCTATCTAGGCCTAACTATGCTTTGGGGGGGCTGGCGCAACCGCAGCGCGAAGGCGGCGACGGATACCCATTCCCTGACTCCGAAGAGCCGCACGAGTTTGGCCACCGAGGGATTCCTGATCGTTTTTTTCAATCCGAAAATCGCGATATTTTTCTTCGCAATTTTTAGCCAGTTTCTGCTCCCCGATCTCAGCCTGTACACGCGCACCGCCATGGCCAGCCTAGCCGGAGCCATCGACGCACTGTGGTATTGCGCCATAGCAACACTGGTGTCGCTGCCGATGGTGCAAATTCGTTTGCAGCAATATGCGTGGCAATTAGACATCGCTTTCGGCGCCACGCTGCTCGCAATTATGCTGTTATTGATATAACCCGCACCTGACTGCAATTGACCTAAAAATGTAACTGTAATAAAAGTGCACCGTTAATGTGTTTTTCGTCCATCCAGTATTTTAGGAGACACTAATGAAACTAGGACAAACTCACTGGCTGTGCACTTTGCGTCGCTCGTTAATCGCGTTCACCTTGGTCATATCCAGCCAACTTACCTACGCGGACTCGGAATACGCAGACGCATGGGGGCCGAGTATCGGCTCAACGGCGCCGATGTTGTCCGCCCTAGACCAAGACGGTAACCAACAGAATTTAGCCAGTCTTAGTGGCTCTCAAGGCCTGTTATTTGTATTCAATCGATCGGTTGATTGGTGACCCTTCTGCATTCGTCAGTTCGTGAAACTGAATGATATGAGAGACCAATTCGCAGCACTCGGCGTTAGCGTCGGTGGTATGACCTACGACAAGCCGGAAATCATCGAAGCATTTGATGANAAATGGGACATCGACTTTCCCGTNCTAAAAGATGTAGATCGTCAGCATGTAGACGCCTGGGGTATCCGCAATCAAGAATACGGCCCGGGCACATTCGGCTACGGTATTCCCTACCCCGGTGTAGTTCTTATTTCTCCAGAGGGAGAAATCCTNGGCAAATGGGCAGAGAAAGGCTACCGATCCCGGGCAGATTGGTCAGAGGTACTGGCNGATGTCACAGCCATAATGAATAGTCGATAGATCGNCGAAATCTNCAGTACCTTACAGGGCCTTTTATGAGCAAATTCAAAGTCATTCTGAGNTGGGTAGGCATTATCTTGCTGGGTCTCGCCCACGGCTTGCTNGAGGATATTATGTTTATCCGCGTGTTGGTGGAGTACATCCCTGCCAGCTGGGACCTTACCGGAGATATTTTCTTTATTTTTACCGTGCCNCTGGCGCAGCTAATGACTTTTGCTATAACAGGCACACTGGCCTGGCGCTTTTTAGGTTTGCGCCATTTGCCAAAACTCGTAACGTTTTGGGGCTGTTGGATCTTTGCCCGAAGCGCTTTTCTGACATTTGCGCAGAATCCAATTGGTGACATTGCCATTTATTTGAGCTGGATTACATTGTGGTGTTTTTTAGTCGGTCTATACGCGCGTCACACGCATCAAAGCAGCGGCGAGGCGGGCTAGAAAAACAACGACCACATACCGCTAGGCTTCAGTGGATTAGAACGCTTGAATGAGCGTTGAGAGATTGAAAGGCAGCAATAACCCCACGGCAGCTAGCGATCCACTTGGCGCAGCGTGTTTTAAAGTTAACCGTCTTGGCTTGGATTTGGGTAGCCTCCGAGTCCGATAGTGATGGAACACCAATGCCGCCGGAATCACCACGGCCAACAGCAAAGGCACGAGCCTAAGATCTAATGTATAAGCCAAAGCCATTGTCATGGTGTAGGAGGCCAGGTACAACACTAGACTTGCTAAACATTCCTGTTGCTTCAAGATTCCTCTTTGGCCTAGTTGAACATCATCAAGCACCGTCAATGATCTCAAAGGTAGTGTTCGGATAGCCCACTAGCATCAAATTGCAAGCGCCTAAATCCTTCTTTAATGTATCGGTAGTGCTTTCAACAACGGCGAACGCAACTCGGCCGTTTTGGCAATAAAGCTTCGCTTCT
>NZEI01000030.1 GCA_002690405.1 Gammaproteobacteria bacterium | reverse complement strand
TGTTGTGGGCTTCTGCATCTTGGGGCGATAGCTCTACCGCTTTTTGATTAGCAATTGCAGCCTCCGAAAATTTTCCGGCTTGCTGCATCACAGCGCCCAGCACCTTCCATGGCAATTGATGATTTGAAAATTTTTTGGTCAGAAATTTTGCTGATTTTTCCGCCTCACCAAGGCGCCCGGCCTGATAGTGACTCAACAAAATGTCTAATTCTGCTTGGGTCGGCTTTAGGCGTCTCGCACTTCCAGCTTTTACGTGCCGACCCAGTTGTCTCTTAAGCACGGAAAATGCCTTCCCTTTCACGCCTCGCTTCTTCGCCTGCTTAATGATTTGCCCAGCAGCTTCAAACTGCTGATCTGCAATAAGAGCATCAATATAACTGAGCCAGAACTGGTCTAATCTGGGGTTGGCTTCTAGCGCGGTCTTAAAAAAAGACAAAGCTGCCTCGATGTTATTAGCCGATACTGCCAAGACCCCTAAATTATGATTTGCGTCAGGATTCAGCGGTTGCGATTGTAAGATTGATCGGTAAAGACCCTCGGCTTCTTGGAGTCGACCGTCTTTTTGTGCAGCAATGCCTTGTTGCAGTGTCTTTGTAATAGAAAGCGTCATCGATTCTTAGATATAAACTCTTACCCTTGTACGTTTGGGCTTGAAACAGGAGCTTTAGAGCGCTTATTGGACGCTCGCGGCCCGACCCTGGGTAATGATGCGGGTAGCAAGAGAAAAATCACAGCACATATAGTTGTCATGTGTACCCTCCATTCCATGCGAGAAACGGCCTTCCTGCGGCAAATTTGGGCCGATCTAACGCTTTTTTGATTTATTACAAAAATCCGAATTTCAATTAATTGCCCCAATTCATTATAAAGACTCATTGATGAGGTTTTATTTTGCCTTTTCCAGACAGAACAAACTGGCGTTCTTAAAGAGATTTTTATCGAACTAGCAACGTCTATTTTCAAATCGTTTTNACCATTATGAGCTNGTACTTGCGGATCTCACGGTTCGCANATTCACTGGGGGCCTTGGCACCGATCAATCTCTTTGTTTATATANGGNCNANCCGTGGTTTATGTTGCTCGCAAACAAATGAAGAAGCTTCTACTACACACTATTTGCCTGTTATCGGCCCTGACAACGAGCGCTGCTATTGCTGCGCCTTTCACTGCAGGCATTACCGCTTTGAATCGGCAACATGACGCCACGGCTTTTCGAGCCTGGAAACGCATCGCGGACCTAGGCGATGCTGAGGGCCAAAATAATATCGCCTATCTTTACGAGCGGGGCATGGGCGTTAAGCAAAGCTATCAAAACGCAAAAATCTGGTATGAATTAGCAGCAGCTCAGGGCTTGCCTGAGGCTAAACACAATCTTGCCATGCTCACCTATCAGGGCCATATCAACGGTCGCGATACGCGGAAGTCGGTCGAGTGGTTCCGGGAGGCGGCTGACGCTGGCTTACTCCAATCGGTTTACATGCTAGGCGTACTTTACATGGAGGGTGAGGGCGTATTTAAAAACTACGACAAAGCCTTCGAGCAATTTATGCGCGCAGCTAAACGGGGTGATCCGCGGGCTCAATACATGGTTGGCGCGATCTATGCTGAGGGATTTATCGACCCAGAGGATAAACCAGATTACGCAAAGGCCTTTTTATGGTCCGGTCTTGCCGTACTCGGCGGGGTCGAGCAGGCCCAAAGCCTCAAAATAGCCGCGTCTGTTTACTTGGAAAAAAACCAAGAAGTACAAATCGTCGAGCAAGCAGCGCAGTGCCTAAAGACCAATTTCGAGATTTGCGAGTAATTTCTTCGATTTTTTNCTAAAGGTTTGAAATTTTCTGCCGACCNTACTTGTGATCGGAATATCAGGCTTAGGCATGGCAGTTTCTCACTACACCCGTTATGTGCAGTCAATGGTTGCCCACGGCGGTAAACGCGCGTCAGATATCGAATGGCTTTTTACGTCTATCGACGACTCGTTACATTTTGCGCAAAAGCGGTTGTTTGCTGATGAACGCAAACGGGCGTTGGTGTCTCTGCAACATGCGAAAAATTTGTGCGGTTTTTTGCAAAAAGCGCTGGGTGATTTGCCCGATAAACGCCTGGTAAAGCATCTGGATGAGTTTTTTCTATACGTCGATACCTCTATCGACAGCTCATTGCGCCTGCCTCTAGATAACGATCTGTCGGAAATGCGCGCNTTAATCGATGATCTACATCAGGGCTGGCAACACCTCATCTCGCCAATCAGGGCGGTTATATCTGATTCCGAGACNCCNNTGTCACACAACGCCTAGCGAATATATTCAAATAAAGACAACTGGCTGATTTTTGCAAAAGACGCCTGAGCCGCCTCCAGCCGCGCCAGCTCCGCATTAAAACGCGATACCGCCTCGGCAAAATCCACATCGACCTCGCTGGATTTGAATTGCTTCAATCGCACCTCGTTATCCAAATTAATATCCTTTTGATGTTCTGCGTTATTTACTTCGCTACCAATACGGCCAAGGGCGATTGAAATGTTGTTGTGTAAATCAGCCACTTCCGAGATGCTTCGCTCCATCAAGCGCGAATCTACCGAAGGCGTTACTGTGCCGCTGATGGTCGAAAAGACCCCGGGCACTTCCGCAAAAACGATATTGTCTATTTCGTAGCCCGGTGCATTTTCCAGCACCAGATTACCGTCAGCGTCTATTTCAGCCTGCACATTAGTGCGCGCCGTTTCGTCATTAATAAGCCGCTGCAATTCAGCAAGNGTCGGCCGATCTTCGGCCCTGCTGATTTGTACGCCATTAATGGTGAGCTCACCTGTGTTTGGCGCCAACTCATTGGGGGCTACGGTTATTCGCGTTTTTTGTTCCGCCACCAAGCTCTCTTCGAAATCTGCTAGCACCGCAAAAAAATCAATGCGCTTCGTAGCGCCGTCTTCGTCTATTCGTGTAACACCTGAGAACACCTCTAGACCACTACGATTTTTTGGTAACTGACGATTTTCACCGACTTCGATCATGGTTTGTCGCGAATCGCCCTGATAAGACACGGTGCCGTCTGCATTAACAACAAACGGGGCCGATGATGTCTTTGCACCACCGAACATTGCCTGGCCATTCACATCTTTAGAATTAGCCAGCGCTAACAATTCCGCCTTTAATCCCGCCACTTCGATAGCAACGATCTTGCGATCCTCACCAGACATGGTGGCGTTACTGGCCTGAATCGCCAACTCTTTAGCGCGAATCAAAATATCAGAAGCAGAAGTTAGTGCGCCCTCTTCACTAGCATAACGGTTGATTAAATGATCAACATTATTGTTATAAGACTGAACTTTATCGATCGCGCGCTCTAGGTTGCCAATGGTACGCAATTTGTCTGTATCGTCACTGGGGCGGATAAGCGCCTTGCCTGTGGACAGCTGCTCATTGGTTTTTGCTGCATCAGACTGGGTTTCTTGCATGTTGCGCAACGAGCGATCAAAAAACTGTTGGGTCGAAATCTGCATGATGGTCTCTTAATTTTCCTGCGCTACATGCGCACTATGGTGTCAAACAGTTGATTGGCTGTTTGGATCAGTCGGGCGGACGCTTGATAAGCCTGCTGAAACTTAATGAGGCTCGCCGCTTCTGCATCTAAGTTAACCCCCGCAACACTTTCTCGGGCAGAGACCGCCTGATCCCTGACGATTTCTAATGCCTGCTGTGCCACCTGGGCCTGACCGGAAAGCGTGCCNGCCCNATTCAGNANTGTGAGNTATCCCTGCTGAATGGTCTGTTCTTCTGAACCNAACGNCATGNTTTCAATATTCGCAAGNCGCGTTAGNTTNTCGCTGCTGCCNACCCCATCAGCATTGTTATTTATNGCAAAACGATCTCCGACTCCCGGGATACCAGATAACTCNACCTGTATGCCCTGATAGCGGATCGTCGAGCCNTCTGTATAAGCTGCGCTGCGCCAANACTGTGCCGGAATCTCGGTCAACAATGGTGTAACTGTCGNCCGNGACAAANTCTATGTCNAAGGTGCGNTCGCGTAAGCTCAACGGNTCGGCNGCACCNGATNCATAGCTGGCTGCAACTTGNGCANTGGAGCCCANNGCTCCGGTAGAAAANACNATTAAGTCTTCGGTGAGCGCNTCNTCGATNACAATTTCTCCGCGCATCCCCAANACAGATAAATCTTTAAANCTGCCGGTGGCGCCTAAGGTCAGTGCCACTTCTTTGTCGCCTAAGTCGCCCGCGCCACGCTGGGCCTCGATGATGAGGCGCGGATTCACTACGCCACTAAGTGTGGCAATTGCACCAGGTTCAGCACCGAATACGATAGGCTCGCCTTGTCGATCAGCGCCAACATTGCGCAAAACCAGCGTGCCATCGAAGTCCTTATACGCCTCAACACCGGTCCCGGCACTGGCGTTATTAACTAACTGGGCTAATTGCTCCAGTGAATCTATTGGATCTGGGCCGTTGACGATAACACCATTAATCGTCAGATTGCCGTTTGCCAATGACAGATCGTCGGCACCCACTCTAATTTCATTACTCAGTGCAACGGTTAGGGGCAACTGCTGATCGTCAATATTATCTTGCAGCCAAGCCGCTACATCGGCACTGGTTAACTGCTGCCCGACACCTATTGCGAGCTCACTAAGGGCCTTACCGTTTAGATTCAGCGCGCCGGCAGTAATAATCGGCGCGCCGTTGCCCACCCTCGCCGGTAGCGCTTCGCCTTCTATACGTGCTTCAGACCGCAGTTGCTGCGAACCGTCTGCCAAAACCTCTATGGTCGAACGGGAAACCTGGCCCGCCTGCCAGGGTTTATCTAAGTAACGATCGGGCGTTACAGTGCCACTATTTGTGGACAAGACCCCCGGTTGCGCCCCTAACACGATGGCATTCCCTTCCTTGCCCGCAATGTTAGTTAAAACAAAGGCGCCGTCTTCGGGATCTATTACTGCCTGAACATTGGTGGTCGCCGTTTGGGCATTCACCAATGCAGCAAGGTCTTCTCTCGATGGCACCGGATTAGCAGCACTGATCACAACACCGTTAATCGTTAAAGAACCATTGGTGGTAGAAAGATCTGCCGCCGCAACACGCACTTCCGTGACGCCGTCATTTAAGTAAGCCTGCGAATAGGCCGCGCCTTGAATAAAACCGTTGGCGTTTGAGACTGCAATCTGCTGCTCCGCCGGCGTCAGAGCTTGGCCAAATAGATGCCGGCCGTCCCGAGTAAAAATCTGTAATTCGGCGGTATTCGTGCCTGGCTCAGCCAGTAACAAATTCAGGTTCGAAGTGCCTGCGGGCACTTGCATTAGCGCCTGGGTCAAACTGGTTTGCACCGTCGTTGCAGCGGCTGGGTGCGCATTATTCGCTAGCACCGTGGCTACCGCTGGGGGTGTCGCTGAAGCTGCCTCGGCTAATAAGCTTACTTGGGCCTGTGCATTGCCCACATTCTCTGCCGCAGGCTGGATATTAAATAACTGCGCGGCAGCAAGTTTTCTTACGTCAGTGAACGCTACATACATCGAGTCGGCAACGTTCGCACGCATACCGATCTGGATCTGATCGCCATCTTGGGCAGCGCCACTGATTTGCACTTCGATGTCGTCAATGACTAATGTGGTTGCCGCACCTTGAGCTGCGATACGCCGCCCTTGAGCGTCCATGGCAAACCACTGGTCGCGGCCAGCATCAAACTGTAGCAACAGAGCTTTACCATCTACCGACGGATCGTTCGCCGCGGTAACTGTCGCCTCTATACGGCCGGCAGCCGCTCCATAAAATACGTCTGCCTCAGGCTGTACCGCAAATATTGCTTGACCAACGTTGCCCTCTAAATCCATGCCTTGAGCATGAGTGGCGTTGACTTCGTTCACCAGATGAGAGGCCAAGGTTTCAAACCCGGCAATAGTCGGGCTGAGCACCCGATCCCGGAAAGTCATTAACCCAGCAAGTTCGCCCCCGTCTATTTGTCCGAGGTCTCGATCTTGGCCTTCATAGTTCAAAATCAGTTGCAAATTGGCTGGCCGGCCTCCGGTGGATTGCATGTTCACCTGACCGAACCGATTGTTTTCGACTACCGTCTTGTCCAGATTACCAATGCCCACTTTTACCGTGCCATTAGCGTTCTCCACTACCGCAATCTTCGCGAGCCCAGAAATATCCCGTAGCACCTGGTCGCGCAGGTCTAGTAAATCTGCTGGCTGCTTAGCTAGGTCTTTGATCTTTTGTAACTTACCGTTAATCTGCCCTAGCCGTTCTAACAGTACATTCAACTCCCCGACTTTGGCCTCTAACGCCTCGCTGGACTCTANGTCAAANGCATCAAGCTGTGCCGACAANTCATTAAAGCGNGCNGCTAAGCTTTGGGCANTTCCCAATACCTGATCNCGNCGCACTTCNGANGAGGCGTCAAGACTGAGGTCACGGAAGCTATCGAATAATCCGCCCAAGGCNGGTACCAAGGANGCNTGTTGATCNCCAAAAACGTCAATTAAGCGATTGCTCATATCGACCATGGGCTGTTGTGCCGCAAGATCACTTTCGCTGGTGCGTACAGANTTCTCTACCAGCCCATCGTATGCNCGACGGATACCATCCGCTACCGCACCGGTGCCAATTGAGAACCGGCCTAACGACGAAGATGCATTTTCTTCATAGATCAGGCTTTGNTTTACGTAGCCTTCAGTGTTGACGTTGGCGATATTGTTACTCACCACCGTCAGCGCAAGCTGACTGTTTTTTATCGCACTACTGCCAATTGAAAGTAAATCGCTCATCGCTCTAACGTCCTAGCGACGGTCACGGGCTTACGCTCTAGCGTATAGGTATCAGCACCCTGACTCAGGCGCATGGAGCGATCGCTCGCGGCCGGGTCGAGGGGTAGTCCATCCGGTGCTGCAACGCGGGTACGACTTTGGTTCATTTGGATTTGGCGCTCCAATGCTTCGGCAACACCAAATCCGCCCTGATCACTCAGATGTAATGCGAGTTCCTGGTCAAACATGGCTTCGTAAGTTTGGGCGGCGTCAGAGTCCATTAGCCCAGACCGCTCTGTGGCCTTACGCATGGACTGCAACATCATGTTGATAAAAATCGACTCAAACTGCTGAGCAACTTCTTTAACGCTGCCGGCTTCGTCAGTTTTGGCGTTGCTTTTCAACTGCGCAATTTGCGCAAAATCCATTGCCGATGCTGAGGTATTTACTGAAGTCATCGCGGTGAACCTAAATTACAACCAGTTCAGCCCTAAGGCTGCCCGCGCTCTTTAGCGCTTCCAAGATAGCAATCAGCGACGATGGGCTTGCACCGACACCATTCACTGCATCAACGATCTCGCGTAAATCAATACCTGGCTGAAACAGAAACATAGGACGAATTTCTTCAGCTACTTCTATTTCCGCATTCGCGACACCAGCGGCAGCGCCACCTACGCCGGCCTGCCCTGCTGCAACTTGGGTATTCGGCTGAACCACTTCATTAGTGGCGGAGATCGTCACCGACAAGGAACCTTGAGTAACCGCCGCAGCCGTTACTCGAACACCACGACTGATGACAACGGTGCCCGTGCGGGAGTTGACCACGACTTTGGCCCGCGGCTCGCCCGGCACGACATCGAGATTTTCAATCATGCTGAGAAAGCTAACTCGGGCGGACATATTTTCTGGAGCGGCTACCGCAATGGACCGTCCATCCATTGCCATGGCTGTGCCCGCGCCGAAATTTTCGTTAATCGCATCTGTGATGGCCGATACGGTAGTGAAATCTGTTTGTTGGGTATTAAAGACCAGATAGTCGGAGGTCTGAAACGGCGTCTCAACTTCGCGCTCCACAATGGCCCCACCCGGAATCCGCCCCGACGTAGGGACCCCAATTTTTATACTCGAACCGGCAGCATTCACATCTACGCCAGAGACCGTCAGTTGACCTTGGGCTAGGGCATAGATCTCACCGTCGCTTCCGCGTAACTCGGTAAGGATCAAACTACCGCCCATAAGGCTCGTGGCAAGGCCAGCTGTCGCTACATTAACGTCAATTTGCTGACCCGGCTTGGCAAAGGCTGGCAGTGTCGCCGTTACGATGACGGATGCCACATTGTCCAGCTTGGTTTTGTCATAGGCCAAGTTAGCTACGCCCTGGCTGAATAAATCATAATTCGAGATCGGACCGTCTACTTCAACACCTAGACGCTCCAAAGTAGCTTTCAAGCTTTGCGCAGTGAATGAGATTTTGTCTCTATCGCCGGTGCCCGCGAGACCGACAACAAGGCCATAACCAACCAATTGATTCGACCTTGCGCCTGCCAGTGTCGTTAGATCTTTGATCCGATCAGCCTGTGAAACAGCAGGTACCGAAATCATGAATACCATCAAAACGCTGCACAGTAGAAAATGTATACGGGTTGTTTTCATTAGAACGGCCATACTTTGTTAAATAGCTGGGTGCCCCAGTTAACTTTTGAAAAATCTGCAAGATCACCTGTGCCTTGATAAGCAATTTGTGCGCCAGCAATTCGCGAGCTCAATACCGTGTTGTCCGGTTGAATATCCCGCGACGAAATGATGCCGCTGAGTCGAATGGTCTCGCTGCCCTCACTGAGGGACAGTTTCTTCTGACCCTGAATAACAAGATTTTTGTTAGGCAATACCTGAGTAATCATTACCGCGATTGCACCGTTTAAGCTGGCCGCCTGATTCGCGGTGCCAAAACCCTTGGTTTCCACTGCGAGGTTGTCGAAATCCTGAGCGGCAAATGGGGTATTCAGCGGATTCGTTAACAGCGCTTGCAGTCCCTTCAGCGTTGCATTATTGCCTTCTTTAGTCGCCTCAAGGCCGCTGCGGCGTTGTGCCTGAGTTGATTCGGTGAGCACCACCGTTACCACGTCGCCGACGCTGAACTCACGCTTGTGGCCGAACAACCGGCTGCCATTCTGGTCCATAAAAATTGAGCCAGTAACCGCGCGAGACGGCATTTGGACTTCCGGCACCACCGGTACGTATGGATCTACTACGGCACGATCTGCCGGCAGGGTTGTTGTGCAGCCCGCGGCCAACAAAGCCGCAAGTAATGGAATGCTAAGTCTCATAGCCATTCGCCCTATAAGTTGTTGTTCAAGAAGCGCAACATGGAGTCCACAGCGGAAATTGCCTTGGAGTTCACTTCGTAAGCGCGCTGGGTCTCGATCATAGTGACGAGTTCCTCAACTACGTTTACATTCGATGCTTCCAACATGCCCTGAGTAATGGCACCCGCACCCTGTTCGGTGGGATTCAGCAAAATGGGTGCTCCGCTGGCCGCGGTTTCGCGGAATAGGTTNGCCCCTAATGCTTCAAGGCCAGATGTNTTAACAAAACGNGCCAATTGGATCTGTCCNAACTGTTGTGATCCGCCGCCATTNGCCAACTCAACGGAAACAGTGCCATCGCGCCCAACGGTAATAGAGTTGGCTTCTTGCGGGATAATGATGGCCGGCTGTAACAGCAGGCCACCAGCAGTGACCAGCTCACCTTCTTCAGACAGCTTAAAACTGCCGTCTCGCGTATACGCCGGAGTGCCGTCTTGTTGCAGAATTTGAAAATGACCTTGGCCTTCAATNGCCATGTCCAGGGCGTTTTCGGTAGAAATCATATTGCCTTGGGCTTGAATTTTTTCCGATGCAACTACTCGGGTACCGGTGCCCAACATAAACCCTGTGGGTGCGACGCTGTCGGCGCCGGTTTGTCCACCCGCTTGGCTAATGTTGAGGTAAAGCAAATCTTCAAACACGGCACGGTCGCGCTTAAAACCAACCGTATTGACGTTCGCCAAATTGTTCGCGATCACGGTCATGCGCGTTTGTTGCGCGTTAAGGCCCGTTTTTGCTACGTAAAGTGAAGCGTCCATGACTGTATCCTTTAGTTTGGTTATTCGGGCTTGCTACGCTAGGCGCATCAGGCTCGAGTTTGTCTCGCCCAGCTCGTCAAGATCTTTGACAAGCTTGATTTTCATTTCAAAGCTGCGCATGTGATTCATGATTTCCACCATGATTTCCATTGCGCTTACGGTGCTGCCTTCCACCACGCCGGAACTTAGCGAAACCACGTTCGGCCCGGTCGGGAAGTCACCAATGGGTAAGCCTTCTACTGCAAGCATGCCGTTTTCGAGCTTGACCATATTGCGATTGCTCACGTCTCTTAACATCAAGCGAGCTACTTCGGCTTGTTCGGCGACCTCTTGCGCAGGGTCTAGTGCGTACACAACACCCTCCTCAGATATTGAAATAATCTGGTTAGGCGGAATCACGATTGGATCGCCGGCATCGGACGCAACAAGCCTGCCTGAGCCCAAAGTAAGCTGATTTTCAGTATTAATCTTTAGATCACCACGGCGGGTGAAGTTCACCTGGCCTTCTTCATTAATAGCCCCTAGGACAGTGTCATTGTTCAAATAAACGTCGAGGGGGTTGCCGGTATAAATTTTTGGCCCTTCTTTCATTTCCACCAAGGTGGTGCCGAGGGCATTATCAGTACCGTCGCCTGCGCCATTGAACTGCTCGAACGCGCGCTTAAAGCCTAATGTCGAGACGTTCGCAAGCTCGTGGAACATATGGGCTTCACGTGCCCGTTCAATCTGAACGTCAGAAACTAGGGTTACGATACTTTTATCCATAACTGTTCCCTCGCGTTATCGTTAGATATTCAGAATCGTCGACGTTAATGTCGAAGAAGTTTCGATGGCTTTGGCATTGGCCTGGAAATTTCGCTGCGCCGTTATCAACGCTACAAGCTCTGCCGTAAGGTCTACATTTGAGCCTTCCAACGCGCCAGCCCGGATGGAGCCAAAGTTCGCGGAGCCTGGCTCACCGAAAGTCGCGGCACCNGAGTTAGCCGTGGCCAANAAGCTCGAATCACCGCGCTGGTTTAAGCCGTCGGTGCTGGGGAAATTGGCCAACAAAATCTTGCCTACAGATGCCTGGCTGCCGTTGGAGTAGCTGGCCACGATCAGGCCATCGTCACCGACATCTAGCCCCACGAGGTTACCCTCGGCGGCGCCATCTTGAGATTGCCCCTTCAAGGCAAAGGATTGGTTGTATTGAGTGGTCGACGCGAAGTCGATGGTCAAGTCAAGGGCACCTTGACCGCCTGCCAAAAATGCCGTCTGCATAGCAATGCCGTTTCTTGGCGATACCAATTGGCCAGCGGAGTTAAAAGTTAATTCGCCCTTATCGAGATAGATTGGCGACCACGCAGGAAGGCCATCAAAGCCTGTAGGATCCTCGGTTTCCTCACCAAACTGATCGATAAACTGATTAACGGGTACACCATCAACCAGCTCCGTTGCCTGGACTGGCTGGATCCAACTTGAAGTTTCGCCGCGAGCTGATTCCGTGTTCGCAAGGCCCCAAATTGCATCACCGGACACCTTAACAAAAGAGTTTTTTCCAGTGGTGCCGCTGGTAAAGACCAGACCATTCGTCGTGGCGTCATAATCAACGGTGAGTCCTGATACTGCCGCGCCGTCGGCTGTGGCTAAGGCGTTTATTTGCCGCTCAAGCTCCGCTGTGAATGCGTCCATGGTATAGCTTGCGCCTACCGGTACTTCGATAAAGCCACTAACGCCATCCACGGTAACGTTGAACCGATTATTGGTTTCGGTTACTGCGAAGACATTGTCGATATTGATGCCCAACGGCGCGCCATAAGCCGTGGCAGGAGTCGACGCTAATCCGCGCAACGCCACATCAGACACAGCAACTGTAAGCTCAGGTTCTTCGGCGGTAACGCCGAAACCCAAGAAGTTCGCTGCCACATCGTTTAGGTTTGGCGCATCATCGGTGCCAACATCAAAGTTTAGAGCGATCTCGGAAGCATCACCGGTAGTGCCAGAGGCGAAAGAAAAAGTTTCAGTCGCATTGTTATAAGTGACGGTAATACCAAAACGCTGGTCGGCCGCTGGCCGTTGGAATTCACCATTCGGGATAACCACTGCTCCTGATGCGTCAGTGCCCGCCTCGTCGATGGCTGTTGCAAAAGCGCCGAGTCCAAATAGGACGTTGTCGCCATTACCTCCNGACTGCAAAGTTATAACGTCTGCTGGATTTGTTGCTTGATATGAGAAATTACGCGCAACGTCGTCGTAGCTTACTGTTACAACGCCAGCGCCAAGTGCACCATCAATTTGCGCTTGGATGGCGGCAGCCACATCGCCGGTGGTGGCCGCAAGCTGCAACTCAGGAGTATTAAATGCGACACCAAGATCAATATTTATCGGTGTGTCGACTAACCCCTGGGAGTGATTGATTACAAATTCACGGTTCGCCGGCTCAGACAAGTCAAAGAANCGGTCATCGCCGAATTTTTCATTNAGCTGGGTCTGCATAAATGCCGCCAGTTCAATACCAGTGTATTGGCGGTCTTCTANCGCCAGTTCAGACAGATCCAAGGTGACGGGGTTACCCGAACCATCGATATCAATCTGGGCGAAATCAGCCAATTGTGCGGCGGTAAAGGTTGCNTCCGCTGCCGCTTGATCTTGGAAAAAATTGAAGCCCTGNCCTAACCCAAGAGGGTTCGGTGTTGCTGCACCCTCGAGAATGGCAGGGATGGATTCCTGTACATCCGAAAGATCNTCAAAAATGAACTTCGGCGTCTTACCCGGTTGAATCTCACCGGCAACTTCACTGAACGGCTTGAGNTCNCCNTACTGGTTTACATATANAGGCTCNCCCGCNTCGTTCTCGGCTTGTTGGAGTTTTGGNTCNAAAACCTGCCCNTCGATTACGATATAGGTTTGCCACTTACTCGATGGCTGATTNACCATATCGTTGTAAGTAGAGCCGCCNTGGGCATTTGCTTCNGGATTAGCGGTTTTTACGTAGTACACNGTCGCCGANTACGCCGTACCACCGGCATCATAAACATCAATTGCGGTGGATTTGTTGTAGGTTGTCGCGTCGTTTTGATCAAACGGCGCATCGATTACTGGCGCGTCCGCTGGCAAGTTCAGGTTCAACTCAATCAAAGAAGTTTCTTTTGCGTCGCCTATGGTCGCCGGCGGAATAGTNANGGTATCTANTGTNTCGCCNACAGCATTACCTACACCGTCAACNGCNGACACCATNAGCGCCTGGCCTGAGCCATTTACTACATTNCCCTGCTCGTTGAGNACGAAAGCGCCACTACGAGANAAAATNTCGGTNNGGCCATCGGCTGATTTCAATGGAAAGAAACCGTCACCAGAAATCGCCAAATCTAAAGTATTGGATGAAAATTCAATACTGCCTTGACTGAACTCCTGACGGATACCCTTTAACGCAACNCCCTGGCCAACAGTACCAGCAGAATTTTGCAGTGGGCTACTGGCAAATATGTCGCCAAATGACGCCTTGGATTTTTTAAACCCTGTGGTGCCGACGTTAGCGATGTTATTACTGGTTACAGCGAGTTCGGTATTTGCTGCTCGTAATCCGGTCAATGAGGTAAAAAATGACATTTGATATTCCTTTTCGCTATTGTGCGATNCGCTTAACGTCTTCTAACAGAATGGGTTCGCCACCNGCGAGTTCNAGAAATGCCTTGCCGGAATTCTGNTCCCAGGAGACNCCNGTAACCCGNGTAGCNGCGAANGAATTNACTGCNTGGCTTNTGCCGTCGCGAACCGCCTGAGCGATAAATGCGTAACGGCCGGGCTCTGCAGCCTTGCCGCCAAAGTCACCCCCGTTCCAGGTAAAGGGCACTTCGCCAGCCATTTGTGGCCCCAACGACATTTGATTGACGAGCTGGCCACTGCGAGTATCAACAACATTCAGAACCACATCGTCAGCACCGCTATTGAGTTGCAAATAACCTTCAACCTTTTCGCCGCCCGGCTGTTCAAATACGCCGTTTTCCATGAACACACTTTTGCCGATTAAGGCAGCGCCCCGCATCAAGCCGTCGCCACGCTGATCAGCCACAAATTCTTGGAGCGAATCTGACATAGAGGTAGTGGCTTCGAGAGTAGAAAACTGTGCAAGTTGGGCGATAAACGCCTCGTTCTTAACAGGGTCTAACGGATCCTGATTCTGCAACTGGGTTGTAAAGAGCTTTAAAAAAGCGTTGCGGTCCAGTTCACTGGTTTGGCCAGCTGCTTGGGCTTTCAAATCGTCCGTCGTTCTAATGCCGCTGATATTTGCTAAGTCCATGTGCGCACCCGATTATTTTCTGAGAATTTCTAAGGTTCGGCTCGCGAGCTGCTTCGCCGTATTCATCGCTTCGATATTGCTTTCAAAGGCGCGAGAGGCCTGNGTTATTTCAACCATTTCCANCATNGANTCGACNTTCGACGGATATACGAATCCGTTTTCATCCGCTAACGGGTTATCCGGTTGGTAAGTCGCAGGCACCACTTTGTCGTCTTCANAGACATCGTCTATGCGAATGCCGCCAGCGGTTTCACGCCGATCGTCGCGCGCTTGATGCTGCAAAATGGTGGCGAAATTGACGCGTTTAGCTTTGTAGGCAGAACCCTGGTCACCAGCCAAAACATCTGCATTGGCAATGTTTTCTACTGCTAATGCTAAGCGTTTTGACTGCGCATCCATGGCGCCACCGGCCATACCAAAAATATTTTCTAGACTCATACGTTACTCCTTAAGACACCGTCGCTTAGCGCAACAGGTCCAGTACCATTTGGGTCATTTGATTTGCTTGGCCGAGCATTGAGGTGCCGGCTTGTTGTAAAACTTGNGCTTTTGCAAGACGCGCCGACTCAAGGGCGAAATCTGCATCTTCTATTCGGGATCGGGCCGCTTCAGTTTTCTCNGAAACGTTAATAAGGTTGTCCATGGTGTAACTGAGGCGGTTGTCTATTGCACCAAGGTTGGCGCGCATTCGCGCTACTGTGTCGAGGGCCGCGTCGGCAACCGAAATTGCTAGGCCCGCTCCAGCCTGAGTGGCCACGGAAATATCCGANACTTTGCTCAATGCCGCCGTACCTGTAACGAAGTAACCCCGGCCTGTGCCCTCGGTTCCGGCCGTATTGGCCGCCAACCCCTCTGCGTTGCCCGCCGGATCTGTCAGCGTGAAATCGCCAAGAGTAGTGGTACCAGTAAGCACAAGCTTATTGTTACCATCGATTGCTGCTGTGATTTGACCCACCAGAGAGGAGGCATCAATCGCAGTCTGCCATGCGGCAGCCGTTGTTCCCCCAACCGCTAGAGTAACCGCTTCTCCAGTGTTGGCTAAAGTTATAGTGAAATTGCCTTGTCCAACATTGGCTGCGGTATCCGTAGTGGTTTTTACCGCGGCAGTATTTGTCGAGTCAGTGCCCGCCTGAGTAATCGTAAAGGGATCGGAAGAGACTGCTTTGATGGCGCCGCTCACCCTTGTAGCGTCGTTGCCGCCCGTCGTAGCCAATGCGACGGCCGTACCGACGGTTTCAGTACCCGCGAAATCCATCTTCTGCACAGTTAATGAAGTTCCAGTGGCGTCGTTCTCAATGGTTATATCGTCACCATCGTTATCGAACATCAACACCTTGCCATCGGCAGTGGACGTGGCGGTAACGCCGGTTGCCCCGGCAACGCTGTTAATAGCGCGAACAGCATCTTGAACTGAAGCGCTGGAAATCGTGAAGTTTCCGGAACTTACACCATTAATTTTAATGGCATAGCTTTCTTCATTACCGTTAGTGGACGCTAGTTGCAGGTACGTCTGGGCTGTTGCCGAAACGCCGGTCTGACTGGAAACAGCGTTGATTCGGTTCACTGTTTGTTTCGCTGAATCCGCTACTGCTGCAGTGGTTACTGCTGTGCCCAAAGGCCCAACAACGGTTAAATCTTCAGCAGCGGTAAGGACGTTAGCTGCCGGCGTTGCCGCAGCCGCAGCAGCCGCTACGCCATTACCGGTATAGGTGTAAGCGCCGATTTGATCCGCTGCGATTGAAGAAACACTCAGCGTAAGCCTTTCACCTTCCTCCATACCCAGTTGAATCGTCTTATTNACGAAAGTACCGTCAAGAATCTTTTCGCCGTTGAACTGGGAGGTTGCTGAGACCCGGTTAATTTCTTGGGTGAGTTGGTTAACCTCTTGCTGCAGAAACGCTCGGTCCCGTGACGAGTTAGTCGCGTTTACCGATTGCACCGCAAGCTCACGCATACGCTGCAACATATCTGAGATGGTATTGAGCGCACTTTCCACCGTTCGGGTCATTGCCATCCCGTCACCGGCGTTTTTCACGGCCATGTTTAGACCCTTAACCTGGGCAGTCATGCGCTGACCAATGGCTAGCCCCGCGGCGTCATCGGCAGAACTATTGATTTTTGAGCCTGTGGCTAGCCGTTCCATCGCTGTCTCGAGCTCATCACCAGTGGCTTCTAGCGCACGCTGAGCAGTTATAGATGCGATGTTGGTGTTAATTACTAGTGACATGGTTCGTTACCTTTCAACTTTGTTCCGTTTACGAGGATTAATGCTCGATTCTTATTCACCGCGCAGTGCGCGTCGAAGACCGCCCACTCGTGATTCCAAAAATTGCAGAGTTGCTGCGTAGCGTGTTGCTTCGCGACCAAACTGCGCTTGTTCATAATTCATCTCTACCGTGTTGCCGTTCTCTGACGGATTCACTGGCACTCGATAGATGTAATCTGTTTTTCCGCTTACCGCTCCACCCAGATGTTTTGCGTGGGTGTTGTTCAGCACGCCGGTCATCTCCTTGGACATAAGCTTTCTAAAATCGATGTCCTTAGACTTGTAGCCCGCGACATCAGCGTTCGCGATATTTGATGAAATCAGTTCCATACGTTTAGACCGCAGATCTAAAGCTTTCGCTGTAGTGCCAAAGATGTCGTTTAATGCGTCCATAACTCGGTTTGCCGTTCTCGCTAAAGTTATTATTGTTGCTGCCGATTTATTCTTTTGAATCGAATCTGCAGCGTTCGCTTGGGTGGAAAGCAAACACCGTGCCAAATTCCAAAAACCCACAGCAATCGGTCCTTATCTGATACGAAAATAACCGTGGGGCGGGCTTTGGCAGCTGTTTTCTCGGAGCCAACGGCAATACATAACCGGCAAACCAGTGCGAAAAAGGCAGCTTTTAGCCGGCTCGGAACTAGATTCTTTGTTGATTTTTCCGGCACGGGAGAAAGCTCTGTCAGCTTTTCGACAATAGGAGTCAAAAAGATAAGGGGGCGAGAGCGATTTCGCTGATCAGGCCTTATTAAAGTTCCCTGATGCTTTGGTTTGTTCGCCGCCGCCCCTATAAGCGCAAGGCCTGCAGAGGTATTTGCTCGAGCAAATTGATCGCTGGCATTAATTTTGCTGCTCCCAATGCAATAGGACTATTTCTAAGGCAATCCGCGTGCATCAGACTTTTTATCGTCGAGTTGGGTTTAAGCGCATATTCGCTCTGTCGAGGCGGTATACCACTGTCGGGCTGTTATTTTGCTCGGCCAGTGCATATGCCAACGATCCCATTGCCACAGAAGCGAGTCCAAAACAAATTCTGTTAAATCAGCTGCTTAACTGGTTACCAGCAGACACTGCAAACACGGCAATGCCGCAGGGCATTAATGATCAACGGTTTAAGGTGCCTTCGTGCCCACAACCATTCGACTTCAGTTTCAGCGATCACAGCCAGCGCACAATCAAAGCCCAATGTTCGTCTACTAACTGGCAGCGCCTAGTGCGGTTAAAAACCTCTAAGTCGAAAACTTCATCCGCCGTATCATTTACCTATGCGTATGAACTGCAAAGCTCGATACCTGCAGAACAATTAATCAGCCCGAGTGACCTGAAGAGGATTAAAAAACCACACCGACATACGGCTCGAAATGCGCTGGACAAACTACCTGCAGAAGCGCTGTTTGCATCCCGAACACTGCGCAAAGGTCAAATATTGACTACCGGAGATATTTACTATGCTCAAACTGTGGCGGTGGCGAGTAAAACCATTCCTGCCGGCTATTTGATTTCCGAGGACGATCTGAAACTGCAAAAAGTAGACTTTAAAGTGCCTAAAGATGCGATTAGCGATTTATCGGGCTTGCAGCACCTAGCCGCCAACCGGCTGATTCACCCAGGTTCGGTGCTACGCAAGCGGGATTTAAAGAAAGCAAAGCTTGTACGCCGTGGCGAGGAAGTGATTTTAAGCGCCGGTAGTGACCGTTATTCTATCGAAACCACCGCTACCGCACTCCAGGACGGCTATTTCGGCGACCAGATAAAGCTTAAAAATATCAATAGTAATCAGGTAGTTAGGGCGATTGTTTCCGGATCTAACCGAACGCGGGCGTTACGATAAAAAAATACTGAAATATTGTTAAAAGTTTCTAAAGTTTAGCTGGTCGCAACCGACTTGCTATTTGTAAAATCCCAATTGCGGGTCCTGTTGCAAACGCATAAGGAGTTATAGCCACACAACGTGGCATGTGAGGTACGTATGGAAGGCATCAATTCAGTCACAGGTGGTGTAACTAACAAGCCCAGCTCGTCTGCGGCTAAAGCACCGTCAAATAATGCCGAGGTGAAAACCCAGGCAACGCCTGATGCAAATGTTGAGGTCGAGTTAAGCGAAGAGATTCGCGCGGCTGAGACCGAAGCGCTGATGCGCGAAGCGAAAGTACAGGAAATGCGCGACGCCATCGAAGCTGGCCGTTTTCCGCTTGACGCGAAAAAAATAGCCGAGAACTTTGCTGAATTAGAGCGATTGCTGTAACACGGCGTTGACCGAAGGCATTGAAATATTAAAGCTGCTCGCCGAACTCGGTGAGCGGCTTGCTGCTGTGTTGGAAAAAGAATTTTCGGCACTGGTGGAGAAAGATCTCGATTTGCTTGAATCCTTGCAAGGGCAAAAAGTTGAACTGCTGACCCAAATTGAGCAGGCGTGGCAGGGCTTTGACGCCGAGGCCAGTGATGATCAGAACGCCCTAGCAGCGGTACGCACATTAATGGCAGATTGTAAGGATAAACATATTCGCAACGATCTATTGCTGCGCCGGCAGATGGAGACTGTGAAAAACTTGCTGGCCACCTTGACCAATCAATCAGCCGAGCGCTTTGGCGACGTCTACAACAAGCTGGGGCGCATCAA
>NZEI01000029.1 GCA_002690405.1 Gammaproteobacteria bacterium | reverse complement strand
AGCCAGCAGCGGTGGCAGCGGCGGCAAGTGGTGGAGACCGTCTTCCTGTGCGACGCGTCCGGCGGCTTGTTGGCGTTGCGCTGGTCGCAGTTCTCTACGCCGCCGCCGCCCGATGCCCTTACCGACAACTAATGGACAACCCGAACGAGCGGCAATAATGCGATCTGGTTCATCGGCCCAACACACCGCAATCGCGTAGGCACCTTCCAAGCGCTTGACGGCCCGACGCACCGCTTGCAGCAGACCATCGTCCCCAAGACAACTGTGGATCAGATGAACAATGGTTTCGGAGTCGGTTTCGGATGCAAAAACATAGCCCTTTGACTGCAGCTCCTCGCGCAGCGCCATGTAATTTTCAATAATGCCGTTATGCACCAGAGCAAGATCGTTTCCGGACATATGCGGATGGGTGTTGGTTTGTTGTACAGCACCGTGGGTCGCCCAGCGGGTGTGGGCAATACCAAGGCTACCCTTGACCGGATCTGCATCTAGGTTGTCGCTAAGATTTACGACCTTGCCCACCTCTCTGCGACGTTGCACCTTGCCATCAGATTGGACGATCGCTACACCGGCAGAGTCATAGCCTCGGTATTCAAGGCGCTGCAGACCTTGAATCAAAATAGGCGCTACATTTCTCTCTGCTACAGCACCAACGATGCCACACATATATTTTCCTTTTTTACTCTGCTGAGCGTTAATTCGCGCCGGTCACCAAGGCGCGCATTATGCTTAACGTTAGTTTTCGGAGTCTTTAGTCGGCGCGGACCAGCCATCAATATTACGCTGACGACTGCGGCCAACCGCCAGTTGCTCTGCTGCTACATCCTTGGTCAGGGCCGAACCTGCAGCAACGAAGGCCTTTGCTGCAATGTTGAGCGGNGCCACCAGAGTCGAATTTGTGCCTATGAANGCNCCGTCACCGATATTCGTCGGGTGCTTGTTCACACCATCGTAGTTGCAGGTGACTGTGCCGGCTCCTATGTTTACCTCGCTGCCGATTTCCGCATCACCCAAATACGCTAAGTGGNTGGCTTTACTATGATCGCCTAGGCGAGTCTTCTTCGTTTCTACGAAGTTGCCTACCTTTACCCCCGTGCCTAGCACACTGCCCGGCCGTACCCTAGCAAAAGGCCCAAGGCTACAGTCAGGGCCCACATCGGCGCCATCAACAACAGTATTCGCAAGCACTTCAGTCCCNGCGCCAATGCGNGAATCGCTGACGACNCATCCAGGACCAATGCGCACACCATCACTTAGCTCTACTTCGCCAGTCAAAAGTACATTGGCNTCAATAAANCAATCTTTACCGACCCTGACTTGACCGCGNATATCAACCCGGGCGGGATCAGCAAAGCTCGCCCCATCCAGCATCAATTGTTCCACAAGGCGCTTTTGCGCNTGNCGCTCAAGCTGCGCCAGCTGGATTCGGTCGTTGACGCCGGTTACTTCTATNTCCGATGACGCTTGGATTGGCACCACTTCCACACCGTCTTGCACCGCCATGGCAATAATGTCTGTTAAGTAATATTCCTGTTGCGCGTTATTAGACTGGAGGCGGCCGAGCCATTGGGCCATGTGTTGTTGCGGTGCGGCCAAAATGCCGGAATTGATTTCACTTATTTGACGCTGNTCNGGCGTTGCATCCTTGAACTCAANAATTTCTTGCACCGCACCNGTGTCATCGCGAATGATGCGGCCCAGTTGGGCGGGGTCGCTGACCTCTGCNACAACCAAGCCTAGTTGCCCTCGATTAGCAGCATCTTGGCAAGCACGAATAGTGGCTTCGGTAATCAATGGAACATCACCGTATAGAACCAGCATCGCCCCGTCGTCCGGCAACTGATCCTTNGCCAGCTTGACTGCGTGTCCGGTGCCGANCTGTTGCTCTTGCTCTACCCAGATCAGGTTGCCGGTTTCATTCTGTGCAGCCAACGCAGCCCGCACATCGGCACCTTGATGGCCAATGACCACGGCAATGTGCCGGGGCTCTAACCGCTGCGCGGTTTTAATAACATGCTGAATCATTGGCTCGCCCGCCAACGGGTGCAAGACCTTGNCNAGGCTTGAATTCATTCGTGTGCCTTTGCCCGCAGCAAGCACCACTATGTCTGTTGGCATCACAAAATCCCGCTTCTGTATACGCAGATTATAGGGCAGGCATAAAAAAAGGGGCTGTTTAATCCCCTTTTTTAACCATCATAANCAATGCTTGGTTTTAGCGACGGCGTTTTCTCAGCTCTTCTAGGGTTCGCTGTTGCGCCACCGCTTCTGCCATCATTGCTGCAGCCATACCAAAGTCAGCGCCTGCAGCCTTCTCTGACATTTCACGCTGGGCCTGCTGCCGCGCCTCCTCTGCTTGTGCTTCATCTAAGTCTTCCGCCCGTACCGCAGTATCNGCGAGCAANGTCACGTAGCCCGGCTGAATCTCGATAAAACCACCNGANGCGTAGAATACTTCTTCNNTNCCGTCTTCCATACGCAGAGTAACCGCCCCAGGCTGAATACCGGTCAACAAAGGCGCGTGACCGGGCATTACCCCTAACTCACCGATGGTACCGCGTGCCGATAACATCGTAATCGCACCAGAGAACANCGACTGTTCGGCGCTAACGATTTCACACTGCATNGTTGCCATAAAGTTTTACCTGTCTTTAGCCTTAGCGCAGAAAATTAAAGCGTTTTCGCCTTCTCGATGGCATCTTCAATGCTGCCCACCATGTAGAAAGCATCTTCTGGTAGATCGTCGTACTCACCATCAAGAATCGCTTTAAAGCTGCGTACAGTTTCTTCGCGGCTAACAAACTTACCTGAGTTACCGGTGAATTGTTCCGCAACGAAGAACGGCTGAGAGAAGAATTTCTGNATCTTTCGAGCACGGTATACCAGCTGCTTATCTTCTTCAGACAGCTCATCCATACCCAAGATCGCAATAATGTCNCGCAGTTCCTGATAGCGCTGNANTACCTGCTGCACAGTCTGGGCNACCTGGTAGTGCTCTTCACCNACAATTAACGGNTCCAACTGACGGCTNGTAGAGTCNAGAGGATCAACCGCTGGATANATTCCNAGGTCCGTGATCGCACGAGATAGGGTAACCGTTGAGTCCAAGTGGGCAAACGTAGTTGCTGGCGACGGATCCGTTAAGTCGTCAGCCGGTACGTATACCGCCTGAACTGAAGTGATTGATCCTGTCTTGGTGGTCGTAATGCGCTCCTGTAGAACACCCATCTCTTCNGCCAATGTGGGCTGGTACCCTACCGCTGAAGGCATACGGCCAAGTANTGCGGACACTTCAGTACCGGCNAGGGTATAACGATATATGTTGTCAACGAAGAGCAGCACGTCACGGCCTTCGTCGCGGAACTTTTCTGCCATGGTCAATCCAGTCAACGCAACNCGCAGACGGTTTCCAGGAGGCTCGTTCATCTGGCCGAAGACCAGTGAAATCTTATCCAATACNCCNGCTTCTTCCATCTCGTAATAGAAGTCGTTGCCTTCACGTGTGCGCTCACCAACGCCCGCAAATACNGATAAACCCGAGTGCTCGATGGCGATGTTTCTNATCAGCTCCAACATGGTTACGGTCTTACCAACGCCCGCACCGCCGAACAGACCCACTTTACCGCCCCGTGCAAACGGGCAGATCAGGTCGATGACCTTAATGCCGGTCTCTAGTACCTCATTGTCACCAATTTGATCTTCATAGGTGGGCGCCTTACGGTGAATAGGCATCTGCTCTTGCGCATTCACCGGACCTTTTTCGTCGATCGGGTTGCCCAACACATCCACNATGCGGCCCAATGTTTCTTCGCCTACAGGGATCGAGATTGGGGCACCTGTGTTGGTCACCTCTAGGCCCCGCGATAGGCCATCAGACACGCCCATGGCGATGGTGCGAACAACGCCATCACCCAATTGTTGCTGCACTTCTAACGTCAGACCACTGGCGCCCACAGACAACGCATCGTAAACCTTAGGAACATTGTCCCGATCAAACTCAACGTCAATGACCGCACCAATAATTTGTACAATTCGACCGCTGCTCATGCCTTGCCTCTTTACCGTTTTAGTATCTGGTTTGTTATTCGTTACAGCGTTAAACCGCTGCTGCACCNCTGACAATTTCCGCAATTTCTTGGGTAATCGCCGCTTGCCGNGCGTTGTTATAAATCAGTTGTAGTTCATCTATTAGCTTGGCGGCATTTTCAGTAGCATTTTTCATTGCCACCATTTTTGCCGCCTGCTCGCAGGCGCCGTTTTCAATGACCGCCTGATAGACCTGAGCCTCTACATAGCGCAGCACCAATCCTTCGATCAGCTGCCGCGCATCGGGCTCATAAATATAGTCCCAACGATGCTGATAAGATGCATCGTCCTCGGGATCCAATGGCAGCAACTGGCGCACTGTAGGCGTTTGAGTCATGGTGTTTTCAAACTCGTTGGTCGCCAAGTAGAGCCGGTCGATCTCGCCATTTTCGTAGGCATCAAGCATAACCTTGATACCGCCAATGAGGTCCGCAATAGCCGGGGTTTCACCCACATCATTCATTACTGCGCGAATGTTGCCGCCCACCGAGCGAAAAAATGGCGCCGCTTTGCTGCCGATTAAGCCGAGCTCTACCTCTTTGCCCTGGCCATCCCAATCGCCCAACTCTTTAACAACCTTACGGAACAAGTTGACGTTGAGACCNCCACAGAGGCCGCGATCCGTTGCAACAACGATATAGCCAACCCGCTTGATCTCGCGCTCTTGCATATAGATATGCTTGTATTCCGGGTTGGAGTTTGCCAAGTGACTGATAACCCCACGAATACGCTCGCTGTAGGGCTTGCCCTGCTGCATGCGATCTTGGGTGCGGCGCATTTTGCTGGCCGCCACCATCTGCATAGCACTGGTGATCTTTTGCGTATTTTGTACGCTACCGATCTTTTTCTTAATTTCCTTGCCAACAGCCATCTTTTCTTCTCTTTAGCCGCTTTACGCTATTAATCAATCGTATTTAGGTCCGCGCCTCTTGGGGCCGCTTTAATACGTTTGTGTCGCCTTGAACTTTTCGATCGCTTCGCGCAGGGTGCTCACCACGTCGTCGTTNTATGCACCGGTTTCGTTAATGGTGTTAAAAAAGTCCGCGTATTCAGACTTCATAAAGCCAAGTAACGCCTGTTCGAAATCAAGCACCTTATCCACCGCAACGTCAGTCAAATAGCCCTCATTCGCGGCAAACAGCACCGTACCCATTTCCGCAACAGACATAGGCGCAAACTGCTTTTGCTTCATTAATTCGGTTACCCGAGCACCATGCTCTAGCTGTCGGCGGGTCGCATCATCAAGGTCTGATGCGAACTGAGAAAACGCTGCGAGCTCACGATACTGGGCCAACGCCATTTTGATACCGCCAGAGATCTTTTTCATAAACGGTGTTTGCGCTGAACCGCCCACTCGGGAAACCGAGATACCGGGACTCATTGCCGGACGCAGCCCTGAGTTAAAGTTATCGGTTTCAAGGAAAATCTGGCCGTCCGTAATAGAAATTACGTTTGTCGGAACGAATGCAGATACGTCACCGGCTTGAGTTTCAATGATCGGCAAAGCGGTTAAAGATCCGGTTTTGCCTTTTACAGCACCATTAGTCTGCTGCTCTACGTAGTCAGCATTTACCCGGGCAGCCCGCTCGAGCAGACGCGAATGCAAATAGAATACGTCACCGGGATAAGCCTCACGGCCTGGCGGGCGACGCAACAACAAGGAGATCTGGCGATATGCCCACGCCTGCTTGGTGAGGTCGTCATAAATTACTAGGGCATCTTCACCTGTGTCACGGAAGTACTCTCCCATGGCACACCCTGAATAAGCTGAAATAAACTGCATAGATGCTGGGTCGGATGCGCCCGCAGCAACAACAGTGGTGTATTCCATAGCACCGTGTTCTTCTAAAGAGCGCACGATGTTAGAGATGGTCGACATCTTCTGACCGATAGCGACGTAAACACACTTAATGCCACTGTTCTTTTGGTTGATGATNGCGTCTACCGCGATCGCCGTCTTACCGATTTGGCGGTCACCGATAATCAGTTCCCGTTGACCTCGGCCAATCGGCACCATGGCATCGATACACTTAAAACCGATCTGAACCGGCTGATCTACCGACTGACGCGCGATAACGCCGGGCGCCACTTTTTCAATCGGAGAAGACTGGGCGGCATTAATCGGCCCCTTGCCGTCGATGGGATTACCTAAGGAGTCAACAACACGACCAAGCAACTCTGGTCCTACCGGCACTTCCAAGATACGACCGGTACAACGAGCAGTCATGCCTTCTGTAAGACTGTCGTAGTCGCCTAATACAACCACACCAACCGAGTCCCGCTCGAGGTTCAGCGCCATACCGTAGAGTGATCCATCGAATTCGATCATTTCACCGTATTGCGCATCCGCCAAACCATGAATGCGCACAATACCGTCGGACACACCAACAATCGTGCCTTCGTTCTGCGCTTCCGCGGTGACGTCGAGACCCTGAATACGACCTTTAATGATGTCGCTGATTTCAGATGGGTTAAGTTGTTGCATGTTCAGTTCCTGTTAAAACCTGTTTCTACTCAAGGATGTTGTAGTGCTTTTCGTCAAACCTGCACGAGCGCATCGACCAGCTTGGTCAATCTGCCTCTTACCGAGCCGTCGATCACAACATCGCCGGCACGAATAATGGCGCCGCCCATCAGCGACGCATCCACAGTGGATTCAATGGCAATTTCTTTGTCGAACTTTTTGCGCAGCGCTGTTACCAAGGCATCGGTCTGTGCTGCGCTCAACTCGTAAGCGGCGGTGACTTTGACATCTAGGCTGCGTAATTCCTCTGCGCGGAGCGTTTCGAATTGAGCAACGATTTCATTCAACAGCGCAAGGCGNTCGTGGTCTGCCAGTGCTAGGAGAAATTTTCGTGCCTGATCATCGATTTCGTCAGCGCACAGCTCACCGAGCTTGCCGGCCTTTGCCATGGGCGAAAGATCGGGGCTCGTTAGCAACACGCTAACCGTTTCGTGTTGCGCTGTTGAGGCAAGCACACCCAACATACGCGACCAGTCCTCTAACGCGCCACCGCTCTTAGCGATATCGAATACCGCGTTTGCATATGGNCGGGCAATTGTTGCGAGTTCAGCCATTATTTACAGCTCTGCTGCCAGTTGGTTGAGCATTTGCTCGTGCTTATCCGCGTCGATGCTATCTTTCAGCACTTGTTCCGCGCCGTTGATGACCAAGGCCGCCACTTGACCGCGAAGCGCCTCTTTTGCTCGGTTCACTTCCTGCTCGATTTCAGCTTTCGCAGCATCCACCAAGCGCTCGCCCTCAGACCGCGCCTCTGCCTTTGCGTCTTCGACCATCTGATTGGCGCGAGCACGCGCCTGCTCAACAATTGCTGCGGCTTCCGCCTTTGCAGCAACCAGCTCTTGCTCCGCATTGTCCGCGGCTTGGGCTAGCTTTTCATCCGCCTCTTCTGAGGCGCGCAATCCGGCTGCGATGGCCTCTTGCCGATCGTGCATTGCCTGACGAATAGGCGGCCAGATGTACTTCATGCAAAACATTACGAACACTAAGAACGTAATACTTTGGCCGATTAGCGTTGCGTTTAAATTCATCGCCTGTCTCTTCCTATGGGTCTTACTTAACCGTTAACGGCGGCTCCCATGGAACCACCGAACAAATATCCCCCGCTGACAAATATGTCGCGAAGGGTTTAAGCAACGGCAAAAATAACGTAGAGGCCGATACCAACACCAATCATGGGTACCGCGTCTACCAGACCCAAAACGATGAACAGCTGGGTTCGCAACATAGGCAGCAATTCTGGCTGACGCGCCACACCCTCAAGGTACTTGCCACCCAAAACGCCTACACCAATGGCGGCTCCAACCGCGCCTAAGCCCATCATCAATGCGCCCGCGATATATAAAAGTCCTGCCTGTTCCATCATTGCTCCTAGTTTCGAGTTTTACTTTGCGACCACAGCCGCCTTTTTTATGTATTTCTAGTGTTCGTCAACGTCGTGNGCCTGGGCCAGATAGACCACGGACAACACGGCAAAGAGGAACGCCTGCAAAGTGATAATCAGGACGTGGAACACTGCCCACGCCCACTGCATAAGCCCACCCGCTAAGGCCAGCACCACGCCGCCACCAAACGTCAGCGCGATAAGGATAAATATCATTTCCCCAGCGTACATGTTGCCGAATAAACGCAGACCCAAGGACAAAGGCTTAGCAATCAGAGTGACGCTTTCTAACAAAAAGTTGATTGGTACAATAAAAATCGCCATTACACCTTTTTGCACCGGGAACGGGTGGAATGACAACTCTGCGAGAAAGCCGCCCAAACCCTTGCATTTGACACTGTAGTAAATGACCAACGCAAATACCGATAAAGCCAGTGCCATGGTGATGTTTGGATCTGTGGACGGCACAATCTTCATGTGCGAGATACCTGCGACAACCGCCAACTCCGGTAACCAGTCGACTGGCAATAAATCCATAAGATTCATTAAGAACACCCATACAAAAATCGTAAGGGCGAGGGGCGCTATCAACGCATTCTTGTGATTAAAGACGCTGAGCACTTGATCTTCTAGGGTCTCAACGATCATCTCGACGGCGTTTTGCAGCCCTCCGGGCACGCCAGCTGTCGCCGCCGACGCGGCTTTTCGGAACAACATTAGAAACACTAGACCAAGGCCTATGGACCATGCCATTGAGTCCACATTTATGGACCAGAACCCCATTGCAGCCGCCTCTTCAGCGCTGTGTGCAAATTCCCATTGCCCAGTCTGCGGATTCATACCGTAGGTCAGATTGGTAAGATGGTGTTCAATATACTGAGCCGTTGTTTTAGCTTCGCCGGCCATAGGTGCTGTTTTTCCTAGTGTTTCATTGGCTGTTGCTACGCAGTAACTGTGGCCGCACTAAGGCGACAACGAAACTTAACTGCGCTATCACGAAGGTGACAAAAAAACTGATTGGGTCTGCTCCCACGACCCCAAAACTTAGGGCCATCAGCATCATCGTTACCACCCACTTGGTCACGCTGTGCATTACCAAACGTGCTGCATGAACCGCGCTCTTTTGCTGCCATGCCAAGAGGCAATTAGGTAGGAGTGCACTGGCAAAGCCTGCTAGCGCGCCGCTAAGTAAAGCCGCATCGACCCACCAAAAACCCAGACAGCAAATCAAACCGAGGGCGATTTGCACCAGCAATACAGTGGTTACCGCACTATTTTGATGCAGCCACCGTATCAAGGCGGCGCGGATTATAAAGACTGGCCGTTTAACCTTCAACGCTTTTACACCCTGTTGAGCTGGGAAACAGCAGATTAATTCTTGTGGACACCCCAAGACTGGTCGCGCCAATTCTTGGACATGGGTTAGGTGGGTAAATGCAGGCGCTGCAGCACCCCATCCAGTTCATCCAAGTTGCCGTACTTAATTACTAGCTCGCCACGCCCCTGAGCGCGCTGAGTAATCCGCACGCTAGCGCCCAAATAGTCCGACAAACGCCGTTCCAAGACCGCGGTGTCGCCGTCTTTGTCGCTGACGCGCTGACCTTGCTTGGTGGACGTTGCCGACAATTTACGCACTAAAGCCTCGGTTTGGCGCACCGATAGTTGCTTCATCGCCACATCTTGAGCAATCAAATCCTGCTCAGTACCCGCTAAACCCAGCAAAGCTCGGGCATGGCCCATGTCGAGTTTGCCCTCCATTAACAAATCCCGCGCGACGCTGCCCAAGTTGAGTAAACGCAAACTATTGGCGATCGCGGCACGGGATTTTCCCACCACCTCAGCAAGCTCTTGTTGGGTTAACTCAAATTCCGAGCGCAGCCGCGCCAACCCGAGAGCTTCTTCCACTACATTCAGGTTTTCGCGTTGAATATTTTCGATAAGCGCAAACGCCGACGCTTCTTTGTCGCTGACGTCACGCTGCACCACAGGAATGGTTTGCAGACCCGCTTGCTGGGCCGCGCGCCAACGACGCTCGCCCGCGATAAGTTCAAAGCCGCCTTGGGGCAGGGCGCGGACCACAATGGGCTGCAGCACACCATGGTGCTGAATAGACGTCGCCAACTCGTCTAACGCAGCAGGCGTAAAGACTCGTCTGGGTTGAAATGGGCTTGGTTTGATGAGAGCTACCGCAATTTCCGTAACACTCTGAGGTGGCGCCGAAGTTGCGGCCTGTTCCTGCTCAGCTTGACTATCCGACACAGCCTTGGTCGGGCGCGAGAGCAGGGCATCCAGTCCTTTACCTAGTTTCTTTTTCGTCATGTGCAGATGCTCTTTACTGGTTACAGGGGCTGGTTCATTCGGCGTTGCGCTTACGCACTTCTGCAGCCAACGCTTGATATGCTAGCGATCCACGGGAGCCTCTATCGTAAAGCAATATCGGTAAACCATGGCTTGGCGCTTCGGCTAGGCGCACATTGCGCGGTACCACGGTACGAAAAACTTGGTCTCCAAAATAGTGAATCAATTGTCGCGACACATCTCGGGTCAACCCATTACGCGGGTCGTACATGGTACGCAGCAGCCCTTCAATCTGCAGANTAGGATTAGCNTTTTCGCAGATTCCATCAACCGTATCTAGNAGNGCGCTGAGTCCTTCTAGGGCGTAATACTCACACTGCATTGGAATCAGCACGCTGGTAGCTGCCACCAACGCATTTACGGTCAAAATATTCAGCGAAGGCGGGCAGTCAATTAATACNTAGTCGAAGTCAGCTGCATCCGNGCGCAGNAGCTCGCGCATNACGAATTCACGCTCGCTATGTTGCAGCAACGCAACTTCTGCAGCGGTTAANTCAATATTNGACGGCATAACCTGGTAGCTAGCTGGTGACNCTTGGGCAGCCTCNGCAAAAGACGCCTCGGCCATTAACCAGTGGTAACTGGATACCGGCAACTCATTTTTATTTACGCCGCTGCCCATGGTGGCGTTGCCTTGTGGGTCGAGATCAATCATCAGAACCCGCTCACCTAACGCAGCCAANGCCGCGGNGAGATTCACCGTTGTNGTGGTTTTGCCAACACCACCTTTNTGGTTTGCTACTGCAATGGTTCTNGTCAAGGTCTTTCCAAAATTTCTACAACGTGGGGTTGCTCACTCCCCGGAACAGCCGCGCGCTCGATGCTGTATTGATAGGTTACGTCTCCTTCACCACTTACTGCTGCCGAGTCGGTTGNTTCCATCTGGGTGCTGCTAAACACCACAATACGGCCACCNGGGTTTAACGCAGGCTCAAGCATTGGCCATANCTTCCCAGCTGGCGCTACCGCTCGGGCTACCGCGGTGTCGAAACACTTTGGCGTGGCTACCACACCAAAATCTTGTTCCAATAGCTCTACATTTGCTAGTTCAAGCTGGCTTTTAACCACCTGCAAAAACCGGATCCGTTTTGCCATCCGGTCGCACAGCGTAAAGTGTCGCTGTGGGTTAACAATGGCTAAGGGTATTCCCGGCAATCCAGCCCCAGTGCCTACATCCAGTATAGACCCTCCGTGTAAGTAAGCGCTCACACTCAGGCTATCTAATACGTGTCGAGACCGCAGACGATCAATGTCTCTGCGCGACACCAGATTAATGCTGCGATTCCATTTCTCCACCAAAGCCACATAGCCTAACAATTGCTCGTGTTGGGCTGCCGTGATGCAGACGCCCAGTTGCTTAGCGCCTGCTAGTAATTGGTCGTCCGGCGGGTTCAGACCGAGGCCACTTTTTTTGCATGAATTAACAAGATGGACAAAGCGGCAGGCGTCATGCCTTGGATTCGTGCTGCGCGAGCCAAAGATTCTGGACGTTGTTGATCCAGTTTTTGCCGCAATTCGTTCGACAATCCATCAATACTTGAATAATCCAGCTCTGGTGGTATTTGCATGGCTTCGTGCCGCCGAATCTTCGCGATCTCGTCATCTTGGCGTTTTATGTACCCGGCGTACTTTGTTTCTACTTCCAGTTGGCGGAGTACGTTGATAGCTGCTTCGTTTTGCGTGTCCACAGAGAGCGCTGCGGCAACACCATCTGCTGTAACTTCAGGGCGGCGCAGCGCGTCTAGTAAGGTTGTCTCTTTCCGTAGCTTAAGCTCCAGCGCGCCATCTAAGTCGCTTCCTGGCATCACGCATTCGCCTGCAAATTTTTTCTTCAGCGCCTGCAGTTGGCGCATCTTCTCTTCATAGTGGGCACGCCGTGGTGCCCCTACTAATCCCATTTCAACACCTAGGGGAGTCAATCGCTGGTCCGCATTATCCTGTCGTAAGCGCAATCGAAACTCGGCGCGACTGGTAAACATTCGATACGGCTCTGTGGTGCCCAAATTAATAAGGTCGTCTACTAAAACACCAATATATGCCTCATCCCTTCGCGGCTCCCAAAAGCTCTGACCTTGGACCTTACGCGCCGCATTAATGCCTGCCAGCAAACCTTGGGCTCCAGCCTCTTCGTACCCTGTGGTGCCGTTTATTTGGCCGGCGAAAAATAATCCTTCGAGGGCCTTTGTCTGCAGCGAGTACGTCAGATCCCGCGGATCGAAATAATCGTATTCAATGGCATAGCCTGGTCGAGAGATATGGGCTTGTTCAAAGCCTCGCATGGTGCGCACAAAGGCCAACTGAACATCAAAAGGCAAGCTGGTAGATATACCGTTGGGATACAGTTCTGTGGTTGTTAATCCCTCCGGTTCGATAAAGATCTGGTGCTGAGTTTTATCCGCAAAGCGTACGACTTTGTCTTCAATACTTGGGCAATAGCGCGGTCCCACGCCTTCGATCGCACCACTGAACATCGCTGAGCGATGCAGATTATCGCGGATAATTTGATGCGTGTTGTCGTTTGTGTAAGTGATGTGGCATTCGGTTTGCCGCGGATGTTCAGACCTTTGGCCGATCGACGACATAACCGGGCGCGGATTATCTCCTGGCTGCTGCTCCAGTTCAGCAAACGCCACGGTTCGCCCGTCAATACGAGGCGGGGTGCCTGTTTTTAGCCGACCAACCCGAAACGGCAACCCTCGCAAGCGCTGAGCCAACAAACTCGATGGCGCATCACCAGCGCGGCCACCCGGTTGCTGTTCATGGCCAATATGTATTTTTCCATCGAGAAATGTGCCCGTAGTTAAAACCACACAGGGTGCATAAAAATCCAGACCCATCTGTGTTTTACAACCCACCACTTGATCGCCTTCAACCAGCAGATCAACCACAGATTGCTGAAAAATCTTTAACCCGGATTGGTTTTCCAGAATATGCCGCACCGCATTGCGATAAAGAGCACGGTCAGCTTGTGCGCGTACCGCCCGCACAGCCGGCCCTTTACTGGAATTGAGTACGCGGAAATGTATTCCTGCTTGGTCCGTTGCGCGACCCATAACGCCATCTAAGGCATCGATTTCTGCAACAAGATGGCTTTTGCCAATCCCGCCAATCGCTGGGTTGCACGACATTTGGCCAATGGTTTCAATGTTTTGCGTAAGCAAAAGCGTCCGCACACCCATCCGCGCGGCAGCGGCTGCAGCTTCTGTTCCGGCGTGGCCTCCGCCGATAACGATGACATCAAATTGTTCTGGGTAACGCATACCTTCCATCCAGGCTGCGACGGGCGCGATAGTATAGTGATTGGAGTTCGTTTTGGAAGGTGTCTACTTACCGATACAGAATTCAGAAAATATCCGCCCAAGCAAGTCATCGGCGCTGATATCGCCAGTAATACTCCCCAAATGGTGCTGGGCTAGAGCCAATTCCTCCGCCACCAGTTCTGCTGGGAGACCATCATGCAAAGCCCCTTGTGCAGCAGCCACTTGGTCTGCTGCGGCTTTAAGGGCGTCCACATGCCGCGCGCGAGCAGAAAACTCTGTACTTTCATCAACGAAACCAACGAATTCATGCAGTTTCGCTTTCAGCTCATCTATACCCGCCCCGGTAAGCGCGGATACAACTACGTGATTTACCTCTGCTGGCAAATCTGGCGGTGGCGCCAAGTCCGCTTTGTTCACCACTACAAGCACCCTCGCAGACGCATACTCATCGTTGCGTACTTGCGCTGCTATGTCGGACAGCTGCACGGACACCGCGCTGCTACTGAGGTCCGGCGCTGCCACCACCAACAGCACAATGTCTGCCTGAGCTATCTGTGTTCGCGCTCGGGCCACTCCCTGCTGTTCAACTGCATCCGAGCTCTCACGCAAACCCGCAGTGTCAATTAGTCGTATCGGTAGGTTGTTAACTAACAAATCGATCTTCAACAGGTCACGAGTTGTTCCGGGAATATCGGTGACAATGGCCGCATCTTCTCCAGCTAGAGCGTTAAGCAAGCTAGATTTACCCACGTTTGGCGCACCAATTAGCGCCACCTGCACACCGTTACTTAGCAAACGGCCTTGATTCGCACTGGCGATGATATTTATCAACGTTTTGGACAGACCGTCGAGGGCATTCACGACACCGGCTTGTTCGAGAATTTCAATCTCTTCGTCAGGAAAGTCGATCGCTGCCTCAACTTGCACCCGTAACCCTGTCAGCTCTTCAATTAATGCATTGACCTTGTTAGAAAAATCGCCGCGCAGGGTATTTAGCGCTGCGCGGGCCGCTGCCTCTGAGGTGCTGGCAATTAAGTCTGCGATACCCTCAGCTTGAGCTAAATCCAACTTGCCGTTATGAAACGCGCGTTCGCTGAATTCGCCGGGTCTTGCCAGCCGGGCTCCAAGACGACACAAGGCATTGATAATCCGTTGCTGCACTACCGGCCCACCATGGCCCTGAAGTTCGACCACTTCCTCCCCGGTGAATGAGCGCGGCTCCGGGAACCATAGGGCAATGCCGTCGTCTAAGTGTTCCGATCCATGCACAAATTGACTATAGACAGCACTGCGCGCCACTAATTTGCGCACGCATATTGCTTCCGCAACTTGCTTAGCGCCGGGGCCGGACAACCTCACGACACCAACACCCCCCTGCCCTGGCGGCGTGGCAATCGCGCATATCAGATCTTGATCAACTGCCTGAGACATGACTTCACGAGTTGGAGGAAAAGCGTTATGCCAGATAACTCTATTAGCTGCTGGCCCGGGCTTTTTCTACCTGCCGATAAACATAGGTTTGCTGAGCAATTGACAGTAGGTTATTTATCAACCAGTAGAGGACTAATCCTGCTGGGAAAAACAGAAATAACACCGTAAACATAATAGGCATCATCTTCATAATCTTAATCTGCAGTGGATCACCCACTTGGGGGTTCAACGCCTGCATCAGGTAGGTGCTCGCGCCCATCAATAGCGGCAAGATAAAGTAAGGGTCCATTGCAGCTAGGTCGTTAATCCAAAAGATAAACGGTGCCTGTCTAAGTTCAACGGATTCCAACAATACCCAATACAACGCTAGGAAAATCGGCATCGGCAGCAACATGGGCAAACAACTGCCCAACGGATTAGCACCTTCCTTTTTGTACAGCGCCATCATTTCTCGAGACAATTTTTCCCGGTCATTACCATAGCGTTCTTGAATGCGTTTCATTGCTGGAGCAACGCGTCGCATATTCGCCATAGACCGATAACCCTTTGCCGAGACCCAATACAAAGCTGCCTTTACTAGGAGCGTAAGCAGGATAATGGACAGCCCCCAATTACCGGTCACCGAGTGGAAGTAATTTAAGACTTTGAACAACGGCTCAGCGATCCACCACAAAAACCCGTAGTCAACGGTCATATTCAAGTTGGGCGCAATCTTTTCTAGGGTAATTTGGTCTTTAGGACCCGCGTAAAAACCGGTTTGCCAAAGGCCAACTGCTCCTGGCGCTACTTGCTTCGCCTGCCCAATGGTTCGAAACAGATAGTTCCCATCTCGACTGCGACTGGCCTCGAAACGATTTTGTTCATCCGCTGGCGGCACCCATGCCGACAAGAAATAATGCTGAAGAAAGGCCATCCAACCGCCTTCCAGAGTGAAACTAAGCGGTCGTTCATCGAGATCGTCGAACTCGACTTTTTCATAACGATTATCAAGGGTAGTGGTCGCACCACCAAAAAACGGCTGCGGCGCAAGCGGTATCGACTCATCCAGGCTCGGTGGACGATTGTCACGTTTTATTTGCGCGAACATCCCAGCGACAAAATCGGAGCTTTTGTTGTTTCTTACCCTGTATTCCACGTCAACCAAGTAATCATCGGCTCTGAAGCGAAAAATCTTCTCCACTGGATTGCCGGCCACGTCAGCCCGCAAGACCACCTCTATTTCGCCTTGATTGATCTGGTAGTTAGTCCGATCAGCACTAAACAGTGGCCTCTGCCCATTGCTGTCAGTCCCGTCAGCACCAATCAACCCGCTTTGCGCGATGTATGTTCTTTGCACACTTTGATCCAGCAGAACGAAGGGCACGTCTGGGCGATCGATTTCTACCGGGAATTTTGGCAACAGCACTCTAACGACATCACCGCCTTTAAGGTCGATCCACATCTTTAGCGAAGGTGTTGTTACCGTGACAAGCCGGCTATTGTTCATTGTGGTCAGCGTATTCAGCTGCGCACCGGCTGGCAGATTGGCAGTCGGTAATGCCGGAATATCATCGCCCGCACTCCCGGTATCAGCTAGGTCTGGGACTGTGTCTGATACTGAATTCGCATTAAAGTCTGTGGATGAAACTGCCGGTTCAGCCGCATAGTAATCTTGGTCTCGCGTTTCTTGCATGTCCCCATTCCACGCCAGAATTAGCAAGTAACCAGTCGCTGCTAGGCAAATTAATAACACCACGCGTTGAATCTCAGCCGGCAACATGTTTCACCTCGGTTTTTTGTTTTTCTGCTTCTGGCACNGGATCCACCCCNCCACTGCTCCATGGGTTACAACGCAAGATGCGCCAAATTGCCAGCAACATGCCACGCCAAGGCCCATGCTCGCGTAATGCNATGATTGCATAGCTTGAACACGTCGGATGGTAGCGGCAGCAGGGAGCGCTTACCGGACTGATCACCAATTGATACATTCTCACGCAAGCAATGAGCAAAGCGCTTATAGATCGATTAATTTGCGCGATCACCTAAATGCCACCCGCAGATAATTTTACAAATTGCCTAGCTAAGGTCTCACGCAGTTGCCCTACCGGTATTTTGCTGTATACCTGTATCACAATGTCTTTCGCGGGAAGGTCTTGTTGTGAGGTTCTGAATAGCTCACGAATGACGCGTTTNAANCGATTGCGGTCGTGAGCTTTNGCAGTCCCTCGCTTGGGTATCACCAAGCCAAGGCGCGGCCGGCCATAGCCGTTGTCTCGGGCTTTCATCTGCACCGCTCCTTCGACCAACTTNTTTTCTGGACGTCTTAGGACTGAGGAATATTCAGAGCCTTGGAGGATGCGGGCTTGCTTAGGAAAACCCTGACTCATGTCCGTATCAGACAGTGAGCCGCTTACGACCCTTTGCTCTGCGTGCGTTGAGCACCTGACGTCCTGCTTTTGTCGCCATCCGTGCACGAAAACCATGGGTTCGCTTGCGTTTTAGGTTACTTGGCTGAAATGTTCTTTTCATGGCTTTCGATGACTCTTCTTAACCTTGAAGAGCGCTGAGCTCTGTCTTGGTCGTATATTTACGGGGGCGCGATTCTATGAACTGACTTTTACCCTGTCAATCAAATGAATTTATATCTATGTATATGAATTGTTACTTGTTATTAAGGGAGGCCTGCTGTGTGGGAAAAAGACTTAAACCCTTGCCAGCATTCAGCTTTAGGACTCGGACTAACTGTGGACAACAGGCGCGCAAATATTCGAAAGCAAGTGGACAAATTAGTTATTAAAAGTTATCCACAGGTTGTCAAAGCAATTGCGCACAAATAAGTTGTGAATTGGTTTGGCGAGTACAGGATTGAACCTTCTCTAAGTGTATGAAAAAGCAGGAATAGCTAATTTAGTCAGCAAAAAGTGATTTCGGTAATGGATCTTATATTCATCAAAGGAATACAATGCAGTCCGAAGCAAGAAGCAATTTATCCTGCGTCATAGAAGAGTCGTTAGAGCAGTAAAAAGCGGCGTCAACACAGCGAAAAATTTTACAAGAGGCAGCGTTCCGGGTGACATCAACAATTTGGCAACAATGTTTGGCGCAGCTAGAAGNAGAGTTGGGTCAGCAGCAGTTCGAGACCTACATTAGGCCGTTACAGGCAAACTTTGATGCAGGGCAATTAACATTGAAGGCGCCAAACGTCTACGTCGAAAAACACGTAAGACAATCTTACCTCGAGCGCATATCCGAATTTTTGGACAGCGTAGAGGACATCGCCCCTGTCGAGTTGTCTGTGGGTGAATTCGTACACACAAGCACAGACGGCGGAGATAAAGAACAGCCATTAACGGACCAAAGAGAGCCAAAATCGGCGAAAAAGAACACTCAGCGCCATAGTACGGAATCCCATAACCTGAATAGAGAGTTCACCTTCGATACCTTTGTTGAAGGCAAATCAAATGAATTGGCACGAGCCGCCGCCACCCAGGTTGCTGATAATGCGGGCCGTACTTACAACCCTCTGCTGCTTTATGGTGGAGTCGGGCTGGGTAAGACCCACTTAATGCAGGCAGTGGGTAATGAGCTGCTGCAGAGAAATCCAAACGCGAAGGTGTTGTATCTGCACTCACAGCGGTTTGTGCAGGACATGGTTAAAGCTCTGCAAACAGGAACGATGCAGGACTTTATGAAGTTCTATCGTTCAGTTGATGCATTGCTGATCGATGACATTCAGTTTTTCGCGAAAAAAATGCGCTCCCAAGAAGAGTTTTTTCATGTATTTAACGCATTACTGGAGCGTGGTCATCAAATGGTCCTTACCAGCGATAAGTACCCACGCGAGATAGATGGCTTAGAAGAACGACTAAAGTCGCGTTTTGTATATGGACTAACTGTTGAAGTNGAGGCGCCTGATTTAGAAACCCGCGTTGCAATTCTTATGAAGAAGGCCGAAGCCGAGCAAATTGCGCTAGATCAAAGTGTCGCTTTCTTTATGGCCGAACGGATCCGATCCAATGTGCGAGAACTGGAGGGCGCGCTGCGTCGGGTGATTGCAAATGCCCGGTTTACCGGCAGTCGTATTTCCGTTGATCAGGTTAAGCGCGCCTTAAGAGATTTGTTTGCAATTCAGGACCGGCAAATCTCTATCGATAATATTCAGCGCACCGTNGCGGAATANTTCAATATCAAAATGGCAGATATGTTGTCCAAACGCCGCAACCGCTCCATCGCCCGGCCGCGNCAAATTGCCATGGCATTAGCGAAGGAGTTAACGAATCATTCTTTGCCAGAAGTTGGTGATGCTTTTGGCGGGCGCGATCACACCACCGTGTTGCATGCATGCCGCAAAATTGACGACTTGCGTGCCACAACAGCCGATGTTGCTGAAGATTATAAAAATCTGACGCGATTGTTGGCGGGTTAGGGACTGTTATGAAATTCACAATTGCAAGAGACCGATTACTCAAAGCGTTGCAGCTAGCCACTGGTGTCGTGGAGCGAAGGCAAACACTGCCGGTATTGGCTAATCTGTTAATAAAAGCCAACGCAGATGGTGTCGCGCTGACGGGTACTGACTTAGAAGTCGAAATGGTCGCGCGTACGGATGTAGATGTAGAACAGCCAGGCGAAATCACTATACCCGCGCGAAAACTTGCGGATATCTGGCGTGCGTTGCCGGATGGATCAGATGTCTCGGTCAGTGTAGAGGGAGATCGTGCCACGGTTAAAAGTGGCCGCAGCAGATTTACTCTAGCAACTCTCCCAGCAAACGACTTTCCAGAGATTGAAGGTGGCGAAACAGATGTTGTTGTGAGTGTCGCCCAAGCGGATTTGCGCGCTTTGATCGACCAAGTGGGATTCGCCATGGCTCAGCAAGATGTGCGGTATTTCTTGAACGGCATGTTGTTTGAGGTAACGGAAGATCACTTACGCACTGTGGCGACGGACGGGCACCGCCTAGCCATGTGCACCAAGGGGTGCACACTTGAGTCGCCGATTGCTGCGCGTCGCCAAGCTATTGTGCCGCGTAAAGCTGTACTAGAACTCAGCCGGTTGTTGGATGAAGAAGACGAGGCCATTCGTATCCAGCTGGGTTCAAACCACCTAAGGGTCACCAAGGGCCCGTTCACGTTGACGACAAAACTCGTTGATGGGCAATTCCCAGACTATGACAAGGTTGTGCCCAAGGATGCGTCCCGCACCCTGGTTGGCGATCGAGACACACTACGTCAGGGCTTCCAGCGAGCATCCATTCTGTCCAATGAGAAATATAGAGGNGTCCGCCTAGCTATAGCGTCCGATCAGCTAACAATACAAGCGAACAATCCTGAGCAAGAAGAGGCTGAGGAAGTGGTGCCGGTAGAATTCAATGGCAGCGATTTAGAAATAGGCTTTAACGTCAGTTACCTGCTGGATGTGCTCAGCGTTATGTCAGCTGCTGGCGTGAAGCTGTCGGTCTCTGATGCCAACAGCTCTGCACTACTGGAATCAGCTACGTCGGACGATGCGTTATACGTTGTTATGCCGATGAGGCTCTAACCCCTAACCCGCGATGCACTGTTGCTGCTTAATTTTCTTGAAGTAGAGCAATTCCGCAACCTGACGTCGGCGCGGTTGGAGTTCTGCCCCGGGTTTAACCTAATAGAGGGGCCCAACGGTGCTGGCAAGACAACGCTACTAGAGGCGATCCACCTGCTGGCCCGGGGCAAGTCATTCCGTTCTTCCAAACTTGGCAACCTGATCCAAAGGGATGGGCGCATGCTGCGTGCTCGGGCGGAAGTAGAGGGGGGCAGCGGGCAGCCCCATTTGTTGGGGCTGGAGAAGCAAATTGGCGGACAAACTCGGCTGCGCCTAGATGGACAAGAGGCGAGAAGCGCGGCTGCTTTAGCGGCGTTGTTGCCGGTCCAGCTGGTTTTGCCCAATGTGGCGGATTTAATTTTTAATGGCCCGTCTGATCGCAGAGAGTTTCTCGATTGGGGTGTGTTTCACGTGAAACAGGATTACGTTCGGTTGGCTCGCCAATACCGAAAGGTTTTGCGTCAAAGAAACGCCTGGCTGCGTGATGATCAGTCTGGGTCCATGAACGAAGACCCGTGGATGCCGATGATCACAGAAACAGGGCAACAAATTAGCGAGTTGCGGGAAGGGTACCTTGATGCGTTTAGGCCAGTCTTCGGCGACATCCTCCACCGCCTGAACCCTGATCTTGATTGTCTTTTGGCATACCAAGCCGGAGGGTATGAGAAAAACCTAGCAGAAACGCGGAAAAAAATGGCCGAAACCAAGCCGCGCGATGTAAAATCAGGGAGTACGCAGTTGGGCCCGCATAGAGCGGATGTTGTCATTAAGTTGGCAGGGGTTTCGGCGCAAGAGACCGCCTCTCGCGGTCAAGGCAAAACTATTGGNAGTGCCGCCGCGCTGGCGCAATCNGCGCTGCTAGCACAGCATAACAAGCAGCCGTCGTTAGTTTTGATTGACGACTTCGGTGCCGAGCTCGATGAGGCTCATCGATTGAGGTTGTTGCATACNCTGCTGGACATAGGTTGCCAAGTGGTTGCGACGTCCACGGAACCGCTATCAGGGCTGCTTAGTGAATTGAATGACGAACACCTTAGGGTGTTTCACGTGGAACATGGCTCGGTGCATGTTTCNGGGGGCAAGGGGTTATAAGAGCCCGATGCACCCNTTTAAGCGTTGGTAAAACAAACCAGGAAAAAATATGAGCGACGAAAAAAGTTACGACTCGGAGAGTATTAAGGTACTCAAAGGTTTAGACGCGGTTCGCAAGCGACCTGGAATGTACATTGGTGACACCGAAGATGGCACTGGGCTGCATCATATGGTTCAAGAGTTGGTGGACAACTCTATCGATGAGGCTCTGGCNGGNCACTGCGACACAGTATATGTGACGGTCCATCCTGAAGAAGCCATTACTGTGCGAGACAATGGGCGGGGTATTCCAGTCGATATCCACGCAGAAGAAAACGTCAGTGCTGCTGAAGTCATTATGACAACACTGCACGCNGGGGGTAAGTTTGACGACAATGCGTATAAAGTCTCTGGCGGCTTGCACGGTGTGGGTGTTTCGGTCGTAAATGCGCTTTCGGACGTATTCAAGTTAACAGTGCGGCGCGATCAAAAAGTCTATCAACAGGAATATCACCATGGTGTTCCCGTAGCNCCGCTGAAAGAGGTGGGGGCAACCGAGGAAAGAGGAACAGAGTGTTACTTTCGCCCATCACCAGAGACCTTTCACAACATCCGGTTTCAATACGAAGTTTTGGCCAAACGCCTGCGAGAGCTTGCGTTCCTGAATTCGGGNGTCGCNATTCATCTGAATGAGGAAAAAACCGGAAAGGAAGACATTTTCCTCTACGAAGGCGGGTTAAGCGCNTTTGTGTCCTTCCTTAATCAAAACAAAACGCCACTTAATGACGTCTTTCATTTCTCTGTTGACCGCGAAGACGGTATCGGAGTTGAAATTGCCATGCAGTGGAATGATACGTTCCAAGAGCAAGTGCACACCTATACGAATAATATCCCCCAGGGCGANGGCGGCACTCATTTGGCGGGATTTAGAGCCGCTCTAACTCGTACGCTTAACACTTACATCGAGCGCGAGAACATGCTTAAGAAAGCTCAGGTAAGCACNACCGGAGATGATGCTAGAGAGGGTTTAACGGCCGTCATTTCGGTNAAAGTTCCAGATCCGAAATTTTCTTCCCAAACCAAGGACAAACTGGTTTCCAGCGAAGTAAAAACAGCCGTAGAACAAGAGCTATACCGNTTCTTCGGTGAATTTCTCGATGAGCACCCCCAAGATGCAAAAGCGGTGGTNGGTAAAATGATCGATGCCGCACGGGCGCGCGAGGCAGCTCGGAAGGCTCGGGATATGACCCGGCGCAAAGGTGCTCTGGATATTGCTGGATTGCCNGGCAAGCTTGCGGACTGTCAGGAAAAAGACCCGGTACTTTCAGAGCTATTTATCGTTGAGGGCGATTCGGCGGGAGGCTCTGCAAAACAGGGCAGAGATCGGCGCACCCAGGCAATATTGCCACTAAAGGGCAAGATCCTTAATGTTGANCGGGCTCGGTTCGATAAAATGTTGTCCTCTCAAGAAATNGGCAACCTCGTTACTGCNCTNGGTTGTGGTATTGGTAAGCAAGAGTTCGACGTCGAAAAGCTGCGTTACCACAGCATCGTGATCATGACTGATGCTGACGTCGATGGTTCCCACATCCGCACACTGCTGCTAACTTTTTTCTTTCGTCAGATGCCGGAGTTGTTGGAGCGCGGTCATGTATTCATTGCCCAGCCGCCGCTGTACAAAGTTAAAAAGAATCGCCAAGAGCGCTACGTCAAAGATGATGACGAACTCAATGGGTATTTTTTGGAACTGGCGCTACAGGACGCTAAGTTGTTTGTAAATCCAGAGGCGCCGCCAATCCAGGGTGAGGCGCTAGAGACCTTGGTCAGCGAGTTCCAACAGTTGCTCAAAGACCTTGCGCCGTCCAGCCGCAAATACCCCGAAGAAATCAGCAGAGCCTTATTGCGAGTTGCCAGCCTTGATGAAAACCTGTTGTCAGATCAAGGGGCAATGTCAGATTGGGCGGAAAGCTTAAAGAAGACGTTAGGAGAAGATCCTTCCACAGATGCCAGCGTAACGGTTTCTTTCGACAGCGAGCTTAATGTTTATCTGCCTACGGTTAGTTTGCTGCTCAAAGGCCGGCGCAAAACGGTAACGCTGACAAAGAATTTNATTGATGGTTTTGAGTATCAGCAGATTACAGCTATGCGAGGGCGCTTAGAGAACCTGTTGGAGCCTGGCGCCTATGTGCAGCGGGGAGAAAAAACCGCGGCNGTTGCTCATTTCGCCGAAGCCTTCGAGTGGCTGCAAAACGAGGCCCGTCGAGGTGTTGATATCCAACGCTATAAAGGCTTGGGGGAAATGAACCCAGAACAGTTGTGGGAAACAACCATGGATCAGAATGTGCGACGTATGTTGCGGGTCACAGTGGACGATGCGATTGGTGCGGATCAGATGTTTACAACACTGATGGGTGAATTGGTTGAGCCGAGGCGCGACTTTATTGAGTCCAACGCTTTGTCAGTGGTTAACCTCGACGTCTAATTTCCTCGGCTAATCACATTTGCGCTGGGATTTGTACTCGCCATGCTGACAGAAGATCGCAGGCGCTGTAGNTGGTGTACTAGTGATGCCTTATACCAACGCTATCATGACGAAGAATGGGGAGTGCCGGTTTTCGACTCGTTNGGTCTGTTTGAAAGGTTGGCCCTTGAGTCTATGCAGGCAGGCCTGTCGTGGATAACGGTACTGAAAAAACGCGAGCATATGCAGGCTCAGTTTCTGGGNTTCGACCCATTCAAACTTGCTCGTTGTAATGAACANCACATTCAATCGTGGTTAGCAGATGCCGGACTCATTCGGCACAGGGGCAAGCTACAGGCGCTAGTGCATAACGCNCNATTGACCATTGCCGAAACAGATTTTTCCGGTCTGTTGTGGCAATACGCCCCGAGTCTGCGCCAACGTAGTGGGCGTGCAAACCACCCACCCAGCCAAACAGCGGAATCCCAGGCCATGGCAAAAATGCTCAAACGCAAAGGTTTTCGCTTTGTCGGGCCGACCACGTGCTATGCGTTCATGCAAAGCGTCGGCATGGTGAATGACCANGCTACAGACTGTTGGCGCTTTGCGGCGTGTTCAAAGCTGCAGCAAGGTATTGGTNCAGACCAATGAGTGGCTGGGTAATCAACAGCCTGCTTTGGTGTTTGAGTCGNATGCCTACCCGACTGGTCATTTTCATNTGTCGTAGCATGGCCCGACGCATGCTNGCCTGGAATACCGAAGCAGCCAGGATTGCGGCAATCAACATTGATCTGTGTTTGCCGCATCTTTGTGCCGATGAAAAACGTGAGCTGTGCTGGCAAAGTTTGATGAACTCGATGCTCCTAGTTTTCGAGTTGGCACAGATGCGTTTTCATAACGTTGCACAAGTGCGCGACAGAATNGTAAATGTTGANGGAGCGGAGTTGTTGCATGACGCCTGGCAACATGGCCAAGGGGTATTGTTATTGACACCGCACCTAGGCTGCTGGGAAGTATTAGGAGCCTACCTTGGCGGCANTTATCCGGTCTCTGCCCTCTACGACCGGCCAAATTTTGCGCCTTTAGAGGAGCCGATCTTAAATGCCCGGCAGCGTTTTGGCCCCACNATGCATGCNATCGGCGGTGCGGGCTTACGCCGAATCATGCGGGCAATGCGTGAGGGGCATNTGGTTGTGCTGTTGCCGGATCAGGTGCCTGATTATCAATCCGGCGGGGAGGTGGCGCCATTTTTTGGGCAAGACGCGTATACCATGGTTTTAGCCCACCGACTGTTGCAAAGGAATTCGCCAAAAGTACTGATCGCGTCTGCCCTTCGCTGCCTTAGCGATAACCAAATCCGTTATCGGCTCACCCTCGCAGAACCGGAAAGTGGTATTTTCGACAGTGACCCAGTAGTGCATGCTGCGGCTCTCAACGCGAGTATGGAAAAGGCTATTTCCGCGAGCCCAGAGCAATACCAATGGTCATACAAACGCTTCAAGCGTTTGAAGAAAGGTGAGGCCAATATCTATCGGCGCCAATAAGCGGGTGTTAGCAGCACCAAGAGCGTGAAGATTTCCAGACGGCCGAGGACCATGTTNAACATCAGCACCCATTTCACGTCGGCGGTGATGCTGTTGTAGTTAAGAGCTACATCGCCCAGCCCGGGGCCTAAATTGTTCAAACACGCCCCCACGGCAGAAAACGCCGTAATAAAGTCCATATCGCTCATGATCATGAGCGTGCACACCGAGAGCAGAAAGAAGAAAACGTAGACGCTAAAGAAGCTCCAAACCGCGTCGACTCTGCGGTCAGGCACCGACTCGCGGCCCAGTTTGATCGTAAATACGCCATTTGGGTGTATTAGCCGCTTTACCTCGCGCATGCCTTGCAGGTAGATCATCAGCACCCGGATCATTTTAATGCCGCCAGCAGTTGAACCAGCGCAGCCACCTGCGAAAGCAGCAAAAAGCAATAGAATGGGCGCGACTGATGGCCAGGCGGCAAAGTTGCTGGTGGTGAAGCCAGTGGTGGTGGTTATGGATACCGCTTGGAAAATACCGTCGCGCAGGGCATCGTCGGAACTACCGGGGTGCCACCACAGAATTGCGCAGACGATTGTCGCTACCAACGCCAAGACGAACAAATAAACCCGCACCTCGACATCCTGAAAATAATGCAGTGGGTTACGGCGTCGCCACACCAGAAAATGCAGGGCAAAGTTAATGCCCGAAAGCGTCATAAAAATTATTGCGACCGTCTCGATGGCACCACTATCGAAATAGCCCATGCTGCTGTCGTGGGTAGAAAACCCGCCAATCGAAACGGTAGAAAAGCTATGGGCAATGGCGTCGAACCCGCTCATACCAGCGTACCAATAGGCCAGCGCGCAAGCAGCGGTCAAACCGATATACAGATACCACAGCGCTTTCGCTGTCTCGGTGATCCGCGGCGTAAGTTTGTTGTCTTTCATCGGCCCGGCCGACTCGGTTCGGTACAGTTGCATACCCCCAATACCCAGCATGGGGTAGATTGCCACCGCGAGAACGATAATCCCCATCCCGCCCATCCATTGCAGCATCTGGCGATAGATGAGGAGGGATTTAGGCAGTTGATCTAGGCCCACAATGGTTGTTGCGCCGGTCGTGGTCAGGCCTGAGATTGACTCAAAAACGGCGTCAGTAAATGACAGTTGTAAGGCGTCGCCAAGCCAGAAAGGAATGGCACCAAACATGCCAAGGCCCAAGTAAAAGAGCGCGGTAACTAAAAAGCCGTCGCCGCCGCGGAGTTCACGTTTACCGCGCAGCGGTAACCACAGCACAAGGCCACTGATTAGGGTAATCGCAAAAGCCGAGAAGAAAGTAGTGTGGGTGGTTTCGGCAAAGAATAAGGCGACCGCGGCGGGCAACAAAAAAGAGAAACTGAACAGTGTCAGTAATGTGCCGGTAATGCGTAGAATAACCGTTAGGTGCATGGGGTGTTTCGTGTGCTTAGAAGAACGTTAGGCCGACTTGGAATAATCGTTCCACGGCGCCGATCTGCGCTTTATCAACGAGGAATAGGATTACGTGATCGTCTGATGCCACGATGACATCGTCGTGCGCGATCAATACTTTATCGTCACGTACTATGGCCCCGATGGTAGTACCAGGGGGCAGCTTGATTTCACTGATGCGTCGACCCACCACCTTCGAGCTCTTTCTATCGCCGTGGGCGATTGCCTCGATCGCTTCAGCTGCACCACGCCTAAGACTGTGTACTCGGGCAACATCAGCTCTGCGGACGTAAGACAGCAAGGTGCCGATGGTGGCCTGCTGCGGGGAAATGGCCACATCAATTTCGCCGCCTTGTACGAGATCAACATACGCCGTTTTGCCAATCAGCGTGATCACTTGGCGTACCCCTAAACGTTTTGCCATAAGCGAAGACATGACATTAATTTCGTCATCGTCTGTTACCGCACAAAAGGCATCGCATTGATCGATGTTTTCCTCTAGCAACAGTTCTCGATCTGTAGCGCTGCCTTGGATTACCACGGCAGAATTTAAATGGTCTGCTAGGTCCTGGGCGCGCTGGGGATTAAGCTCCATGATTCGCACGTCGTAGCTGTTCTCGGTGGCGGCAGCCAAGCGCGCGCCGATATTGCCACCGCCGGCGATGATTACTCGGCGAAATGGTTTTTCTGCCTTGCGCAACTCACCCATTACAGCAGTTATGTGTTCCCGTGCGGCGATAAAAAAGACCTCGTCATCGGTCTCAATGACGGTATCCCCTGAGGGGATAATAGGTTGCCCGCGGCGAAAAATTGCCGCGACTCGAGTATCGACACTGGGCATATGCTGGCTCAGAAAACTCAGCGCTTGGCCAACCAGAGGCCCGCCCAAATAGGCGCGCATCGCCACCAGTTGAGCGCGACCATCTGCGAAATCTAAAACTTCCAACGCCCCGGGGTGCGACAACAGCTCGGTGATCTGTTCGGTAACCACTTGTTCAGGGTTAATTAAGCGATCAATGGGGACGTGATGTTTATCGAAAAGCGCATTTTGATTCAGATAGGCGCCCGAGCGAATCCTCGCAATTTTTGTTGGTGTGCGGAACATCGAATAGCAAATCTGGCATGCCACGATGTTTACTTCGTCGCTGGAGGTCACAGCGACGAGAATGTCAGCATCATCAGCACCGGCCCGCTGTAGAACATTTGGATGCGATGCAGCGCCTTGGATGGTTTGAATGTCGAGGCGGCTGCCGAGCTCGCGCAAGCGGTCGCTGTCTTGGTCGATAAGGGTGATGTCGAAAGACTCTTTTGCCAAGCTTTCAGCCAACGTGCCCCCGACTTGTCCTGCCCCTAGGATCAGAATTTTCATTACATTGGAGCCTTATGAATCAGCGCATAATAAAAACCGTCGGTAGTCGGCTCGCTGGGCAGCATCTGCCAACCAAACTTAGTGGCAGCGCCCAACGGTAGCTGTAAGGGCTGGATATGGGCGTCGCAATGTTCGCGGACAAACTGTTCAATCACTAGATCGTTTTCTTCGTCAAATACAGAGCAAGTGGAGTACAACAGGGTACCCCCCTGCTTGAGGCCACGCCACAGGTTAAATAACAGCGCTAATTGTAGCGATTGCTGCTCTGGGATCTGTGCTGGCTGCAACAATAAGCGGATATCAGGGTTGCGTCGGATCGTGCCGCTGCCGGAACACGGCGCGTCCACGATTAATACGTCAAAGCGCTCCTCCGCCATGGCATCGGGCGCCGTTGCATCTANATTCTGGAAGACGATTTTGTGGTCATTACTGTGGCCTAGGCGCTGGCCGATCTTCTGCGTCTCTTCGAGTCGTTTGGGGCTTTTATCGTTGCCTACAATTAGATGGGAGGCGTAATTCTTACTGAGCAGTTCGTGCAGTTGATAAAGTTTGCCGCCGGGTGCGCAACAGGCGTCCAATAGCACCGGTGAGTCAATGTGTGTGGGGATATTTTCCAGCACGATGTTTGCAGGAAATTGTGCCGACAGCTCTTGTACCGCTATTTCACCGTCATCCCATCCAGGCAAGCTGGCCGCAGGTTGGGGGGTGGCTAAAACAAGGGCGCCATTGGGCTCAGCTAGGGTGAATGGAATCTGCTGCGCCCCTAACTTGGCACAATAGTCGGTCACGCTAATCTTCGAGGTGTTTACGCGCAGCACCATGGGGGCCCGTTGATCGTTAGCGTGCAATAGCGCTGCTGCCTCATTTGGGTATTGCCGGGAAATTTTCTCTATCAGCCACTGGGGGTTGTTTGTAGCGGTTGTTGGTGTCCGTGTCGCCGCGTCGCGCTGCATTTTGCGTAGCACACCATTGATTAAGCCGCGTGCCCAGGGCTTGCCTAGGGGTCTGCAGGCATTGACCGTACTGTTGACGACAGCGTGAGCGGGTCGGCGCGAGAATTCTAGTTGGTAAGCGCCTACCAGCAACAGCATCTCAAGGTCATGGTCCTTGCTGCGCAGGGGCTTGGCCAGATATTGAGAAATTTGTTGCCGCAGCGAAAGGAAGTGGCGCACAGTGCCATACAGTAGGTCCTGATGCTGGGGTGAGGCTAACGCTTTAGATTGTCTGGAGCGCAACCAATCGAAAGTTCGTCCCTTGCGCACGACTTGATCCAAGCCGCCGCATACTTGCGCAATAACTTGGGCATCGTCAGCCCTTGGAGCGTCTAAATTCTGCCTCGCCATAGCTTAGGGCTCGATGATCGCATCGATTTGGGCGCCGGAGTGTAGGATATCCGGATAACCGTTCAGCGCCGCCGCGGCATCCATCGCTTGGCCCTTGCCGCGATTTAATTTCAGTCGGGTAATCACTAATTCATCTTGGCCGCATTGCACACTGAGCCCATCCTTGCCTGTCTTGATTAGCGTCCCAGGCTTCGGTTTTGTGGCTTCCGGGTCGTGTTGACTGATGACTCTCGTCGCCAAAATCTGCATCACCGCACCATTTATCTCGCAGCGCACCGGCATACGATCGCTTAGCGCGCGGACTTGCTGGTGCACAACTTGAGCACTGCCTTGCCAGTCAACAATGCGGTCTTTGGAGGTTAGTTTATTTGCGTAGGTTGCGCCTTCTGCGGCTTGGGGTGTTGCTGCCATGGGCAGGTTTTGCAGTGTTTCGAGCAACAGCTCCGAGCCGGTGTCCGCTAAAATTTGCTCTAGTGGCTGGGCGGTGTATCCCGGTTCAATACTAATTTGTTGCTGGGCCATCACGGGACCTGTGTCCAGGCCCTCTTCCATTTGCATGATGCAAACCCCCGTCTCTGCATCGCCGGCCATGATCGCGCGTTCTATCGGCGCTGCGCCGCGCCACCGAGGTAACAATGACGCGTGTACGTTAATGCAGCCAAAGCGCGGCAAGGACAGCACTGAAGCAGGCAAGATCAAGCCGTAGGCAGCCACGACCAAAACATCCGGCGCCGCTTCTTGGAGAAATTTCAAATTTTCTGGATCACGCAAATTGGCCGGTTGCGCAAGGGGTAGCCCAAGCTCCTGGGCAAGTTCCTTTACCGGGCTTGCCTGCACTGCTCTGCCCCGCCCCTTAGGTCGGTCCGGTTGTGTGAGCACGAGGTTGGGGGTGAACTCGCTCTGGCAAAGTGCGGCCAAGATTGTGCGTGCGAAAGTGGGCGTGCCCGCGAACGCTATGCGTAGATCAGTCACGTTCGCTGGCGAGCTGACGAAGTTTTTTGTTGATGCGGTTGCGTTTCAGGCTGGACAGATAATCGACGAATAATTTGCCGTCTAGGTGATCGCATTCGTGTTGAATGCAAACCGCCAGCAAGCCCTCGGCGCTCATGGTCAGTGGTGCGCCGGTTACATCTTGTGCCTGTACATTAATCTGCTCGGCCCGCTCCACCCTCTCGTAGAACCCGGGTACCGACAAACAGCCTTCATCACCGGCTACTCTTCCGCCCAACAGTTCTAACTTGGGGTTCACTAAGATATGGGGCGCGTTGCTGTCTTCAGATACGTCAACAACGATGAGCCGCTTGTGCACATTGACCTGAGTCGCAGCCAGACCTATCCCAGGCGCTGCATACATTGTCTCCAGCATATTTTTCGCCAGGGTGGCCAGCGCGCTATCGAAAACGCTAACCGGCGCCGCTTTGGTGCGTAACCTCGGATCGGGATGATGCAGTATGTTTAGCAGTGGCATAGGCGTGACGGAATTTCGTGGCGGGGGATTATAGCGCCAAGCTTGAGTTTTTTTGGAACAATTCAGACTTGCCAAGTTTACTCACCTACACGCCTCTCATAATGGCGAAATACGCACAAGTTTTTCATCCTTTTGCCCGTAGGACGCCGGTCTTTAGCCCAGTAACCTCGTGATTTTTTGCACTAAGGGTCAAGTGTGTGACTTCGTCATTCGGTACTATTGCACTCGGCGGTTGCCCCAGCCCCTCCACGCAACATCTTCTCAAGCTGCTAGCACGCTGGTCGCGGCGCTCGTTGTCGCGATGGCTGTTTGAGGATGAAGGGGGGTTTCTGAAGATTCAGCGCCAATTGATGCCAACGGCTATGGCGCCACGACCCACACAAAGATCGGAATATTTGGCGTCTTTAGAGGCAAACGGTGTTGCGGTGGTGGGGATTACCGATGACCACTATCCTTGGTTGCTACGGCAAATTCCCGATCCGCCATTAGTCCTGTTCTACAAAGGGTCACTTGATGTTTTATCTCGAGCTTGTGTGGCGGTTGTAGGTGCCCGTCGTTGCAGTTCCCACGGGCGCGTGTTGGCGCAGCGCATCAGTGCGGATCTAGCAGCTCACGGCGTGTGTATTGTCAGTGGATTGGCTTTGGGCATTGATACCGCGGCCCACCAGGGGGTTGTGCAAGCAGGGGCTCCGACGGCAGCCTTCCTAGGCTGTGGTTTGGATCAAGTTTATCCGCGCTCAAACCGCCGCCTAGCGCAACAAGTAATCGAGCAGGGTGGTGTGTTAATCAGCGAATACCCNCTCGCAACGCCGCCACTGGCCCATCACTTCCCAGAGCGTAATCGGTTAATTAGTGGAGCTGCAGCCGCAGTAGTGCTCATTGAGGCCGGCGAAAAAAGCGGCTCGCTAATCACTGCGCGTATGGCGCTCGAGCAAGGCCGCGAGGTATTTGCGGTTCCCGGTTCACCATTAAGTGCGGTCAGTCTTGGTTGCCACCGATTGATTCAGCAGGGGGCGGGTTTAGTGATTTGTGCCCAAGACGTGTTGGACAACCTGCCAGCCTTGAAGGTGTCGCCGAGCTCACAGTCGTCACAGGGTGCGGTTGCCGTTGAGAGTCCATCTCACGCGCAATTGTCGTCCATTGCGCTGTCNGTACTAAGGTGCCTTGACGGTTATGGCCAGTGTTTAGATGACATTGCAGCGGCCGTTAAGCGAAAACCCCATGATGTCAGCATAGCGATGGTCGAATTGGAGTTAGCAGGGTTTGTGAGACTGGGCGGCGACGGGTATATTCGCGCTTCCTAAATTTGAGGTAAGAAACATGTCTTGGGTGGCTATTTTAATGGGTTCCGAGTCTGATTGGCCGACTATGCAGTCGACCACATCGGTTTTAGAAGCGTTGCAAATCAAGTTCGAGGTAAAAGTAACCAGTGCCCACCGCACGCCAGCAGCAACTCAAGAATACGTTGCGGACGCTGAGGCCAGAGGNTGCAGAGTCTTTATTTGTGCCGCGGGAATGGCGGCCCATCTCGCGGGCGCTGTGGCAGCTCATACTCAACGNCCGGTTATCGGTGTGCCGATAGACAGTGGCCCACTGCAGGGATTTGACGCGCTATTGTCCACGGCGCAAATGCCAGGAGGCATCCCGGTGGCAACTGTAGCGGTCGGTAAGGCGGGTGCGAAAAACGCNGGATACCTAGCGGCACAGGTGTTGGCGACTGCTGATGATGCGTTACATGAGCGAGTGGTTGCAGACCGAGCGGCAAATCGTGACAAAGTCGCAGCGCAAGATGCTTCGGTTCAGGCTTCGTTAAAAGAGTAAATGCAAGAGATATACGCGGCTGCGCAAAAACTGTCGTTAGGCGGTGTCGTTGCCCATGCAACTGAGGGTGTTTGGGGATTCGCTGCTGACCCAAACAACGAACAGGCGTTGCTGCGTATCTTGGACCTAAAGCAACGCAGTGCAGACAAAGGCTTGCTGTTACTGGCCGCGCATGCGGATGAGTTCGCGGCAGCGCTGCAATTGGTGGCCGTAGATGTTCGGCATCGGGTGCAGGCCAGCTGGCCCGGGCATATCACCTGGGTGTTACCCAACCCCGGATATAACGATTTAGTCACCGGTGGGCGCGACACCGTAGCATGTCGAGTTCCTGCGCATGAACAAGCACGGCAGCTTGCGGCGGCGTTTGGTGGTCCACTAGTTTCGACTTCGCTGAATCGAGGTGGTCAGGCGCCAATTCTCAACTATGCGGATGCCCAGACAGAGTTCGGCTCTGATGTTGATTGGGTGCTGGAGGGCGAAACGGCAGGGGCTTCTGGCCCGAGTAAAATCCTCCAGGCAGATGGTCAGGTGCTGCGTTAGGACTGCGCGGAGGTGGGTATGCTAATAAAGTCTCGTAAATTTGCCGTCTTAGGTAATCCCGTAGAGCATTCCCTTTCGCCAGTTATTCACCAACACTTCGCCCGGCAATTTGGCCATGACATTGAGTATTCCAGACAACGGCTCGAAACCGAGTCATTTGCGCAATATGTTCAAGATTTTTTTGCCGCCGGTGGTGGTGGCTTGAACGTAACGGTGCCGTTTAAGTTGTTAGCTCATGGCTGCGCGGATTCGCTGCACGCATCTGCACAGCAAGCGGGCGCTGCGAATACACTTGCCCTGAGAGAAAATGGTATCAGGGCTTGGAATACCGATGGTGCGGGGTTAGTTAATGACCTCATCGGGCGTTGCAATCTGGCTCTAGCGGCGAAGAAAATTTTGATCCTTGGTGCAGGTGGCGCAGCCCAAGGCATTATCGGCCCCATATTGGAGTGCGGGCCGATGTCGGTAACGGTGGCAAATAGGACCCAGGCCAAGGCGGACAAGCTGCTCAGCCGGGTAGCACCGCGTTACCCAGAGGTCGACCTATACGCCGACTCATTGCAGGGTCTCGCAACTGGTGAAAGAACTTTTGACCTGATTATCAACTCGACTTCACTCGGGTTGGATGGCAGCCAAGTCAGTGTAGCTACAGGCATTGCCGCAGGGGCCTTTTGTTACGACCTCAGTTATGGCGAGTCGGCAGTATTCGCGCAATGGGCGAGGCGCGCTGGCGCGAGCGGTGTTGCAGATGGCTTGGGCATGCTGGTGGAGCAAGCAGCATTGAGCTATGAAATTTGGCTTGGAGTAAAACCGGAGACAGCAACAGTCTATCAACGGGTAGCGGAGCAACTTGATTCAAGTGACTGAATCACACAATTTAAAACGTCGCTTTATCGCGGGAGCGGTATGNCCGCAATGCCGAGCGCTAGATAGGTTGGTGCTGGAATCCTTAGCNGATGGCACCCAACAGCGTCGCCGCTGTGTTGCCTGCGGTTTCAGCGAATCCATGGACGCAGCAAATGCGGCGGCGGGAGCGGTGCCTCGCGCACGGTTCGAGCGCTCGCGTGCCGCGCCGGTTGAGCATCAGCCGGTGAAAATTCTAGACCCCGGGACGATCCCGCGCGCCGGCAAAAACGATGACTGAGCGCCTCCCGATTTCGCAAATCGTCTAAAGATTGGCGAGCTTTTTCCCCGACGCTCCCTGGTTGTTAAGTGTATGTTTGTATTGCTGAATATTTTTTCGTCGCTATACTCTGCGCGCGGAAGAAACTGTTGCGTACGTAAGGTCAGACAAGTAGCGTTTTTTAGCTCTAAATCGTCTCGATAAGNGCGAAATTGCACGAAAAAAGCGGACCTTAATCGAGCCAATGTCGGAGCGATAATGGCGAAGAGGCTAAGTTACAGTTCCAGCATCTAGGCGCCTTTCTGCAAGCGGAATGGAATCGTCTAGAAAGCCAGCTTGGATAAGAGAGGGAGAGCAAGGCAGAAGCCTTGGGCGTCAAGAGCTGGATGGCGGTTGTGCGAGAGGGCAGAATTGCTGGATACAGTTTAATAGCGCGTTGCCGCAAGTGTTTGCCACGCGGAGCAACAAAAGGCGCTGGTAAAAAAAGCTTCGCTCAGGAATAAAAGGCTGCGAGTCATTGCTAGCCAGCGCAAGCTNAGTANCAGAATTCATTAGCAAGATACACGATAGAGAGAGACACACCGGGATGAAGAAAATAATTTTGCAGGTTGTCGGCACATTGTTCGCGACGTTTGGCGC
>NZEI01000028.1 GCA_002690405.1 Gammaproteobacteria bacterium | reverse complement strand
GCGATGATCGCGCTAATCATCTGTGCCGCTTTTGTGCCTATCGTCGAGTCGGCTGCGCCGTGGCGACTGATTGATTCCGCCCTGTTCGCGCTAATGTTGTTTGGACTGTTGTATGAAATTGTCGCCGACCTGCAACTAAGCGCTTTCCTAAAACAGCAGTCTGCACCCGGCCAGCAAGACAGTCGGTTACTGCGCACGGGATTGTGGTCTTTATCGCGTCATCCGAATTACTTCGGCGACTGGTGTTTCTGGTTAGGCATCAGCCTGCTCGCCCTAAGCACAGGGAGTTGGCTTGGGTTGGTAACTATCGGACTTGTTAGCTGGTTGCTGCTGCGATTCACCGGCGTCGCGCGGATGGAAACAGGCGCACCAGAACGGCGCCCTGACTATCAGGACTACCAGCAACAGACTCCCGCTTTTTTCCCGGTTTTTTTACAGCCACAGCGCCTAATGCGAAACAGGAAAAACTCTGCAACCAAAACGCTCCTCATACTTCTTTGCTGTGCGCCTTTGCTGCTACTGAACCAGCCAAGCATGGCGATTCCAGCATCTTCTGAGCATTGGTACTTCAAAGCCTTTATCGACGACCGCGAAGTTGGTTATCACTCTTTCGACGTAACGCGCGACGGGCGATGGATTTACCTTTCGAGCCGAGCCGATTTTGAGTACCGACTGCTACGCATACCCTTGTTTTCATACACTCACCAAGTGCGCGAACGCTACGACGAAAACTTTTGCTTAGAGTACATAGAAAGTTCGACTGAAACCCGCAGGGAAAAAATTGCGCTAAACGGCCAGCGCACCCAGGGCGGTTTCACAGTCAACACGATCGAAGGCGGGGCTGGTGAAGACCTCAGCGTCCCNTGNCTCACAACCTTTGCCTACTGGTCTCCCAAACTGCTAACCCAGAACCAACTTTTGAANGGTCAAGACGGCCGTCTGATGCCTGTGACGATAGAACCCATAATTACTNNTGAGACCGAAGANAGCGCTANAAAATCCTATCGGCTGAAGGCCGAGTCTCTAGATCTGACCCTGCATTACTCGGCGGACGGTCAATGGCTNGGGCTNGAATCAGTNCTGCCCGCAGGTCGCCGNCTCATCTACAAACTCGAAAATTACCGTGCGGCCGATGCCCANACGGAGCATAGCCCTCTCAACCCTTAGCGCCGTGNGGACACCAATTTTNGCGAGACATTTCGTTGAGGAAATCAGCCTAAATTCGANTNTTTGTTAACTTGTTACAAAACATTACAGNGTTCAGCTTAACTTTGTTACGAGANCCGNTNTTTTGATAGCTNGNCGCGGGNCAATATCTGCACGATTTTNGGGCNNTTTTTAGGGTGAATTATCNCTANNGCNGATTGTGAATTNTTTGTCAAATCGCTTGAATTCAGAAACATTTTCTTACATTCTCCAGCCGTTAACTTTTAGTTAAATGTTTTCCACGCCCGTTCTGGGAGGGAAACCGAGGGAGAAAAAGAATGTTTCGATTATCTTTAGGCTTGATTGCCGCGATCTCTATGGTTCTTCCTGCGATTGCAGATGAAGACGACGGTAAGCGACGAATAGAGGAAGTAGTCGTTACTGCGGAGAAAGTTGAATCCACAGTATCCGACACTTCAATTTCCATAACCGCGATCGGCGCGGATATGATCGAAGATTTGGGAATTCAGTCTGCGGACGAATTTGTGAACTTCATTCCAGCAACTACCCGCGATAACTACGATATACGAATCCGAGGTGTGGGAAGAAACTTCCGCTCACTAGGCGGTGACCCAGGCGTGGCAACGTACTACAACGGTGTATATTCAGAGGACGCGTTAATCGCATTAACGGAAAACGCCCTATTCGACGTTGAACGAATCGAGGTGCTTCGTGGTCCTCAGGGTACACTTTACGGTCGTAACTCTGTCGGTGGCGCGATCAACTATATTACNAAAGGGCCAACTGAAGAGCTTTCTGGATCTATTCGAGCCCAGTTTGGNAGCCACCGTAACCGCGAATACTACGGAATCTTGTCTGGCCCTCTAAACGTCGAAAACGGCTCGGCGGGCTACAGACTGGTAATCTCTGACCGCAACCGGGATGGCTGGATGAGCGGCCAATACGGGTCTCCCGATACCGACAGCACCAATGATCAGAACGCAAGCCTGACCCTTGAATTTGAGCCCACCGATAAGCTGAATATTTCTACGCGCATCAACAAGCGAAATTCATACAGGGTTATCGGTAATGGTGTTCTCATCGACCAAGGCTGGGGAGCAGATCGAGGCACCAGAAGAACAGACCTCTACGCTTATGGCATGAGNGCCGCGACCGCCACTACCCCTGGCGCGACCATGTTTACACACCCAACCACTGGAGAAGTTGCTTACGGAGCGCCTGTTCGACCTGGNGTCGACGTTGCAGCAAGTTCTGTAGTAAACCAAGCGTACGGCAGCAACGCNTATATTAANGGCGCAGGCGATCTAGAAGCCGTGGATGCAGAAGCTTTGACGAATGGAATGACTGACGAGGGCTTTGATCAACAAGGCGCGTCACTAAACGTCACCTACGAGCTNAATGACAACATGACGCTCAAGTACATTTTTGGCTACGGCGACTTCGACTATACCTACACGGTTGACTACGACTACTCGGATAGCGAAATCGCTAATTCNGGCTTAACCGTNCTCGAGGACGTATGGAACGCCTCTCACGAAGTTCAATTGTTGTGGGATGTTTCAGACAACTTTTTTCTGACCAGCGGTCTGTACTACTTCGCAAGTGATCGGAAGCAAGACTATACCATCTCGCACTTCAACTCTCAGGGCCGGATAGATCAAGCAGCCAACTACGGCGGTCTTGCAGGTATTATGGCGGCTTTCGGCCTTTCTGATTATACGCCTATAGCGAATGCACCTATGGGCTTTCAAACAACCGGACTGTGGACAGGTGATCAGGATGGTCATGCCTATCATCACATCAACACCAACTACGTAGAGCAAACGGCAATATTCAGCCAAGGCACGTATACGTTCAATGATGAATGGGCTCTTACCATCGGCGCACGTTACGCAGAAGATACCAAGGAAGTACTAGAAAGACGCGGCGGTTATTTTGAATCGCTATTCCCCTTCGATTATGGAATCAGGGCAGGGCTGTTNGCAGCTTTTGGTGTAGATGAAGCAACCGCCACCGCTTTGGGCTGGAGCAANCTGGCACTTGCCAATGTAGCCATGGGTAACGCCGTTCCGACCATGGATTTTACGGGCCAAAACCCAATAGCGCCGACCTGTGCGTTTACTTCTGTTGAGTGCGCGACACCGATGCGTCTGACGGGGATACCTTTCGGATTCTCTAGCCTTGCAACAGAAAGTAAGACCTGGAGCAAAGCTACAGGGCGCATCAACCTAGATTGGACTCCTAATGAGGACACGCTCGTTTACCTGTCTTACACCACAGGTTATCGGGCAGGAGGCTATGGCCTNGGCACACTAGACGCCAGAGACCTGACAGGTGCAGTCTTCAACTCGATCTACTCGTATGACGAGGAAGAAGTGGCCCATACCGAGTTAGGGTTCAAAGGAACTTTTGCAGATGGGACACTTCAGCTGTTTAGCTCTCTTTATCGATATCAGTATGACGGCTATCAGGACAGCGTAACGGTTTACGACGATGTTCAGGCAACCTTCTTGACATTGCCNACAAACACCGGAAGCGCGGTNAACCAAGGATGGGAAGTCGAGGGCACATGGTTGGCCACTGACGAGCTNACTATTAATGCCAACTACAGTTTGACTAAGACTGAATATCAAGACGAAGTATATCTGCTTGAGGATGACAACCCTCTGGCCCCTGTTCCGCTATACGGAACTGTNAGCCACCTCTTAAAAGGTAGCTCGTTAAAGGGTATTCCGGAGCATAAGTTTACAGCTTGGGCTAATTATCGTTTCGATCTTCCTAACAGCACTTTAGTCGCTGCGGCTTACTATTCATTCACAGGTGANTACAACAGTGAGTCCATCGATCGCGAGTTCGACAAGATGCCAGCCCGACATCAAACGGATGCATCTCTAATTTGGAACAGCGGTGACGGCTTGCTTACTGTTCGAGCGTTCGTAGACAACCTGTTTGACGCGCGCAACTTCCGCTCACTTAGTGCCGGAAGTCTCGGAAACAACTATATGCTGACCGGTACATTGCTTCGAACCAGAAGCTTTGGCATCGACATTACTCGACGGTTCGGCGAAGGTTAAATTTCCAACCCAAAAAAAGCCCCGCATCTGCGGGGCTTTTTTTTGCCTATGGATTAAGATTCAGCNGTTTATTGCTGAACAAATTCNGCGTCGAATTGCAGTACCTGATCACNGTGCAGCTGGCTGATCTGGNCGGAACTTTTNTNCAACCAATCTTCAAGCACCGCACTATTGTGCTCTCCGCGATGGGGTGCAGGACCACGCACCCCGCTGCGNGCNCCAGAGAANCGATAGGGTGACTGTGTNATGGGCCGGGTACCACCAACTCGGTCGTCGACCTCTGTAATGGCCTTACGCGCGGCAATGGTAGGCTGTTGTTGCAGGGTCACTGGATCGCGTACCCGACCCCAGGCCAGATTCATTTTCGCCATGGTCTCTTCCACAGCCGCCCAAGTANCTAAATTTGCCAAATACTCGCCAACGATATCGCGACGCAGCTGAATCTTCTCAGCCAGTGGCATGTCTTTTGTCGTTGGGTCGTTAACACCCATCTGACTTGTTAACAGTTGCCATAAATAGCGGAAATCTGCCGAAATCAAAATCGGCCCAACACCGGTCTGCCAAGCATCATTACGCAACGGACCAGAGCCCTCGGCGTCCTCCAACGCATAATGCACTTGATCATCGGTCGCCACCGTGGCGTCAATCATGGCAATGTCGATGTGCTGNCCCTGCCCCGTTTGCTGACGCATGATGACCGCGGACAGTAATCCCACCAAACCATGCAAGGATGCATTGGTGTCCGCGACTGACAGCGGCAAATCGGTAAAAGGAATATCTCCGCGCTCCGCCTGNCGGTGCATTAGACCCGCTTCAGCATGCACAATGGGCGCATATGCGGGCCGATGGGATTCCGGACCGCCATGACCAAACCCCGAAATCGACAGCATAATTAAGCGCGGATTTACTTGGCTAAGCACATCGAATCCCAAGCCTAACCTTGGCATTACGTCTGGACGATAATTTTCAATCAATATGTCTGCTTCAGCGACCAATTCGAGCACGAGGGCTTTCGCTTGCTGGTGGCGCAGGTCAACACAGATATTACGTTTACCTGCGTTTTGCTGGTGATAATAGCCGGGCAGCCCCCCCACGACGTGCCCCCACAGCCGCGTGACATCACCATCTGGCGGCTCCACTTTCACCACATCTGCGCCCAAATCAGACAACATACGGCCCGCAAAAGGCCCTGCGAGTACACGCGAAAAATCCAATACTTTCAGTCCGCTCAGCGGATATTGTTGTTCCATCGGTTTCCTCCCCTTGCCCGCATCGAGTATAACTGCAGCATCAGCAATTGGTATGGGCATACATTTGGGGGCTTGAAAGTATGAAAAACCAATCTAATCCCGAGGCGCCGGCAGCTCTTGCGCCTGACTCAGAGGTGACTAACACGGCGTTGAATGATCTCGGCTGGCGCAGTGGCGATGCTCAGGCTTTTGCACAACAGCGCGACTACCTTGCGCAAAATGCGGGCATCAAAGGCCTTGCACTGGTCGCAGCAAACGAAGTGGAAAAAGCCCGAGATCTGTTTTACCGGGATGGCTTTGTTGTGGTGCGCGATGCCCTTGCACCGGAACAACTGGCATCTATGCAAGCCGCTTGCGACCGCACAATTCATGAGATGCTGTCTCTGGACAAACATCGCGTCGGCAATCGCGGCTCACATCGATATTCTTTTGGCTCTGCCAGTAAAACCGGCCATATGATGCACGAGCCAGAATGGACTCGGCTATTAGATTTACCTACCGTAACGCCAATACTTAGCGCTATTTTTGACTCTTCGGATTACATTGCACGAGGCGGAGGCGGCGACTTTTGCTTGCCAGGGGCAACTGAATATCAGCAGCTGCATTACGATATCAGCGACCGCATGACCCTCGGTGGTCGGGAGTTTGGAACATTCTTTGATCCGGCTGGGCGTATCAGTTTACGCGATCTGCCGTGCCCCTATGTCTGCTGCAACTTTCTAATGGTGGACTTTACGGCAACGAACGGTCCGACCCGGCAAATACCTGGGACCCAAAACAGCCATACCCGGATTCCTCGGTTAGCTGATGAGCCCGAGTGGATGAAGTTGAGTACCGTATCTCCTGCGCCTGCGGGTAGTGTGTTGATCCGCGATCCACGAGCGTGGCACGGCGGCACACCAAATCTGTCGAATGAGGTGCGCGCGATTCCTAACGCTGAATTTTATGCCCCGTGGTTTCGCGAACCAATGCCTCGCAGTATGCCAAGAGCACTGTACCAGCAGCTGTCAAAACACGGCCAACACATCGCTCGCTATATCGTCGCGGACGATGACGCGGAACTTGATACCGGCTTTCGTCAGGATCTGGGCACAACACCTAAGGTGTTTAAGAAACGCAACTAGTGAATTTCTGCCGCATCGCCCTGCGCCTGACGAAATTTTTCGATATTAAATCCAGGCTGCTGAGCCGCTTTAATCAACACCTGCTCGCGCCTTGCGATTTGCTCAGCGGCAGCTTTCACTTGAGTAGCGACGCCAGCAGGGATAACTACCGCACCATGTTGATCGGCATGGATTAGGTCGCCGTCGCATACGCGCATTCCTGCAACATCCACCGGTCGCGCATAATCCACAACATGGATATAGGCATGGGACGGCAGTACCGATGCGGCAAGCATTTGAAAGCCCGTGGCAATATCCGGCAAGTCACGCACGCAACCGTCGGTAACTAAGCCGACACTGCCAAAGCCCTTATGGACATTGGAGTTCACCTCGCCCCAGAAACTCCCGTAGCCACCGTTGCCGTCTAGGTCTTGCATAACCACAACGCTAGGCTTTGGGCCCTCGTCAATATAGGCGTAGTAGGCGTCGGATCGATCGCGCGCGTCGGGCCCGCTGAGATCGCTGGGATGGGCCGCTCTTATGGTCGCAGTGCGAGCAAAACCCACCATTGGCGGCAATTGCGGCCGCGTGCAAATCAAGTTCGTGGTCGTATAACCGTAGCCGCGACGCTTGGGCACCAGTATTTCAAGTGCGTTACAAACCGTCGGGGTATCCATACTCTGTAACTCTGCAATAAGCTGGTCGTTGAGTTCAACTTTGTCCACTGCGCTAACCCCCATAACAACTCAATCCTTCCCTGCGTCTTCGACGCAGATACCGGCGATCAGTGTACTAAACGGCGGGGGCTAGGGGTAAGGTCGTGGTTTTGCGCTTCGTGAAGTCCGCCAAAATATTATAAAGAGCGGGCACTAGGACCAGGGTAATGACGGTAGAGAACAAAATTCCAAACCCTAGAGAGACAGCCATAGGCAGTATCATCTGCGCCTGAGTTGAGGATTCAAACATAATCGGCAGCAAGCCGAAAAAAGTCGTCAGCGATGTCAGTACTATGGCCCGAAAGCGCTCCGCTCCTGCTTCAACTGACGCTATCGCATAGTTTAGGCCTTCTCGGGTTTTGCGATTTACGAAGTCCACCATAATGAGGCTGTCATTCACCACAACGCCTGCCAGCGAAATACACCCAATAATCGAAACCATACTTATGGTGGTATCAAGCACTGCATGCCCTACTACCGCTCCGATTAACCCAAATGGGATCACCGACATAATGATTAAGGGTTGCAGGTAGGAGCGCAGCGGTATCGCTAATAAAGCATACAAACTGCCCAGCACTAAAAATGCCACCAGCAGCAATAACCCTAGAGTCTCTTCTTCCTCTTTGGAACTGCCGTCTAATTCCAGGCTCACCCCGGGGTAACGCGACAGCATTTCCGGTAGATAATCCATTCGAATTTTTCGCACCGCTGAACGCGGTTCCAGAATCTGCTGATCAACATTTGCCATAACGCGAATCGTTCGTTGCTTGTCGAGCCGCTGGATCTGGCTGCGGCCTTGTCCTAAATCGTATTCCGCCACGGAGTCGAAAGGTGCCTCAACCCGGTTAGGCAATTGCACCCACATACGCTCTAAGTCGCCAATGGAGCGGCGTTCCTCTCGAGGATATCGAACCATGACCCGGATCTCATCGTTGCCTCGCTGGAACCTTTGAGCTTCGGCACCAAAAAATGCCTCCCGCACCTGCCTAGCGAGATCACTCAGAGTTAGGCCAGTAGACTCCGCAGACTCTTTAACCCGCAGCTTAAGTTCCTGGGGTCCCTCGTTATANGAACTGGATACTTCGTATACGCCTTCAAGACTGCGCAGATACCCTGCAAGTTCTTCCGCCGCTTGCTGCAGCATTTCCGGGTTTTTTCCAACCATACGAAAGCCGATGTCGGTTTCTCCACCCATGCGCTGCTTACTGAAGAATTTGATCTCTTTAACCCCGGCGACATCNCCGAATTTAGCGCGCCATCGGTTCTCAATNTCTACCGGAGTGATCGCAAGGGTCTCATTNGNCTTNAGCTCAACCATGTAGCGGGCACCCTCCGGATAGACCCAGGTAAAAGCGTTTTCAACGAAATCAGCTTCGGACCCGAGTTCCTGTCGTACCTCCTGGCGGAGCTCATCAAGTGCGTCAGCCAACTGATCAGANACTCGTCCGGCAAGATCCTCGGGNCTTCCCTCTGTTACCTCGACATTGACTGCCAGCATCGGATTTTCAATATCAGGGAAAAANCCGTACTTAACAAAACCACCAGCAAAGAAACCAAAAACCAGCAATATCATTGAGACAAAGGAGGCTAGCGTGGTGTAACGGTACTCAATCGCTTTGGCAAGAAACGGCTTATATTTATTCTCTACGAAGGCCTTTAGCGAGCCATCCACGAATTCGGTAATCCGACCCNTGCTTGCCTTTGGTGGTGGCAGCCATGCCAAATGCGAGGGCAGAATCAGCTTACTCTCAACCAACGAAAACAATAAGCAGAATATCACCACATAGGCGAGAGCGTGAATCATTGCTGAGGGCGCGCCGGTAACTAACAACAGCGGCAAGAANGCAGCCACCGTGGTGAGGACACCAAAGGTTGCCGGCAATGCGACTTTCTTTGTGCCGATGACAATACTTTTGAGGCTGTAGCCGTTCTTTTCTGTTTCCGCGTGGGCACTCTCAGCAACAATAATGGCGTCGTCAACGACGATACCGAGCACGAGTATGAAGGCAAAGAGGCTCATTATGTTTATGGTTACGCCCACCATCGGCAAGAGCATAAACGCGCCTAAGAATGCGACGGGTAGCCCGACCACCACCCACACTGCTAGCCTAAGTCGCAGAAAAACTGCCAGCACAACGAAAACTAAAGCAAAACCCATTGCCATATTCTTTAGCAGCATGGTTAGCTGATCGGACAAAAAGCGCGTTGAATCGCCCCACACGTCTAGGTACACACTGTCGGGTAACGAGCTCTGTCGGCCTTCGATATATCGGGTTACGGCTTCACTGATCTTAAGTTCGCTTTCGTTAGCAGTGGACTTTACTTCGATCATCATCGCGGAGGCGCCATTGAAATAGGCGTATCCCGGCCACTCAACAAAACCATCGTTTATCGTAGCGACATCGCGCAGGCGGAGTTTCGACCCGTCTGGATTGGTCAACAGTACGATGTTGGAAAATTCCTCGCCGGTATAGGCCTGTCCATTAGCGCGAAGGCGAATGTTGCCGCCATCCGTACGAATCGAACCTCCAGGCAGATCGATAGACCAACGACTTATCTCACTGGCTACTTGGCTTAGGGTAAGCCCGTATTCGCGAAGTCTTTGCTCGGAAATCTCAACTGAAATTTCAAAATCTTTCCTGCCTTGAATCTCGGCAAAGGTCACCTCAGGTAGCGCCACGATCTCTTCACGAATTTGCGTGACCAAATTTGCCATGGAGAATTCATCCAAGTCGCCACTGACCGCGACCATCAAAGCCTGCACCTTTTGCTCGCGTTGGGTGATATAGGGACGTTCCGCGTCAACGGGGAAGGTCACGATCCGATCAACAGCGAGTTTTACCTGATCAGTCACCTCGCTTAGCTCGTAGGTTTGGTCGACCGACACATATACCCGACCATAACCCTCTTGCGCGATCGCCCTAAGCTCCTCTATCCCTTGGATAGCGGTTAGAGATTCTTCGATTTTTATCAGTATGCCTTTTTCGACTTCCTCGGGCCCTGCACCAGGGTAAGGCACACCAATCTCGATCATATCCAGGGCAAAGGTTGGGAACGTTTCTTTCTTCAATATCGAAATAGCGTAGAACCCGAGCACGCAGACGAACACCAGCAGCAAGTTAGCGGCGACATGATTACGCGCAAACCAGGCGATAAGNCCTTGGTTATAGGATTCATCGCCCTGGCTCACAGGGACGTTCGGATTATCCATAGTAGCTCTAACTGCTGACTCGGACTTTCATTCCCGGCAGAGGCTGCTCTACCGCTGTAGCACAGTAGCGGTCGCCTTCAACCAAGCCCTCGGAGATGTAAAAGTAGTTTTCATCGGCGCGCACCACATCGACGCGCGCNGGTCTAATGGTGGAGTCTTCGTCGACCAACCAAATGGTTTCACCCCGGTAGATTGACTGTCTTGGTATAACAAATAGATCACCGCCTGGTCGCCCTGCGATCTCCGCGGAAACAAACGTACCCATCATTAGCGGCGCTTGCGTGACTTCAGCGCCGGTCAGCANACCATAGGGATCNGGCACTTGGGCCACTANATAGAGGACTCTGGTATCTGCATCGAATACGCCCTCAGAGCGCGTGATGGATGCCGGCCAGGAGACCGTTTCGCCCCCTAGTTGNGTTTGCAGAACGGCATCGAGGGGNATTCCCGNNCGGAGCTTCGTTAAATCCAAATACTGCAGATCATTTTGCGTTATGGGTAATCTAACCTCAGCAATATCGATAGCAAACGTGGTGGCCAGTTGTGAACCTACNTTTACATATTGTCCCACGTCAGCAATTTTCTGACGCACCAAACCGTCGTAAGGCGCGCGAATGACCGTCCGATCCAGGTCGCCCTCTGCCTTCTCTANATCAGCTTGAGCTGACTGTAACTCTGCCATAGCCGCAGACAATTGCGGTTTTCTGAGCGCTAAGGCGGACGGTGGGGCTGTATTGGGGTTAAGACGCTGCAGTCGAGCGTAGTCTTCCTTGGCATAGCTCGCAGTGGCTGTTTCTGTAGCGAGTTGAGTCTCTGCTCGAGCCACCGCGGCACGGGCGCGCTTAACAACGCTTTCATAGTTTCGCGGGTCAATGCGCACAAGCACATCGTCNTTTCTAAAAAAGCCGCCACTGACGAATGCCGGTGATACTTCTACGATCTGGCCCGAAGCCTCTGCAACGAGGGTAGTCTGGGTCCGCGGCGCTACCGACCCTTGAGACTGTACGCTGAAGGTAACGGGATTACGCTTTGCTTGAACGACGTCCACTAGCAATGCAGGCGGCGCTACCGAAGCGGTNGCAATTTCAGGGCGCGCGTTAATTAGCGCCCAAGCCGCCACAGAGGCAAACACGATGATCAGAACTGGCAGTATTTTTTTTGTCTTCATTAAACGCTCTGACGGGTGCTCAGCTTANATAACCATCCAAGGCAGTTTCACTGCCCACACTTNGTTACTTGGGAACACTCNTTCCTNAATCCCGACAGNCTGACTGGATTGAGTGGTNGCNCCCCNCGCAAGNCCCTAATGCTACTTTAGGTAACACTTANTGCACAAGGGCCTGAAAATTTTTTCTGCNGNNGNGANNTTAAGCGCAAAGCTGTGGTAAANGCATGAAATTACTATGAATAACTTGGTAAGGATCAGATGCCAAACCACGACTTACTTTTCAAACAAACCATAGGTTAGTATCTCAGGCTTGGNTATTAGGAGGGGAATGGCATGGTAGAAAAGACCCGCGCGGCAATACTTGCGCAACTCACCGCAGCTGAGCAACCTTTTGAATTGGTTCCAGGGCATGTTTTTGGGCGCGCGTGTTTGCGCTTCAAGAATGCGCCCGCAACACTGCGCAACCTCTTCGCCGACGCNCGCAGCGACGCGCCGTTTATCGTTTATGGCGATGAAAGATTAAGCTTTGCTGAAACCTATGCCGCTGCGGCACGCGTCGCCCACGTCTTGGTTAACGACTACAACATCCAACGCGGCGATCGGGTGGCCATTTCTATGCGCAACTACCCCGAGTGGATTTTAAGCTTTATGGCTGTCACAGCTGTTGGCGGCATCGCCGTAGCCATGAACGCGCTGTGGCGTCCCGACGAGATGGCTTTCGGTTTAACCGATAGCGGTGCCAAGGTGTTGATCGCCGACCAAGAACGCCTGGACCGCTTTGCCGACATCGATAAGGCATTAGATTTACAGGTCATCGCTGTACGCCCTGAGAATACAACGTATCCGAAGCTAACTGAATTGATGAGTGCCTATGCGGATGTGACGGAAATGCCTGAACAGGCACCCGAGCCAGAGGACGATGCAACGCTAATGTATACCTCAGGCTCAACGGGCAACCCTAAGGGCGTTGCATCGTGCCATATCAACATCATCAGCGCGCTGATGAGTTGGGAACTGGACCAGACCACAGCAATCGCGCTGCTGCCTGAACCCCCGCCGGAACCGGCACATCCACCCGCCACCCTGCTAGCCGTACCGCTGTTTCATGCCACGGGTTCCCACGCTGTCTTTTTGGCCAGCTATCGGCACCAGCGCAAATTGGTTTCCATGTATAAGTGGGATCCTGCAGAAGCCGCGGCATTGATCGAAGCGGAACAAATCACCGGCTTTATTGCACCCGCCGCTATGACCGGCGATCTGGTTTTGGAAGCAAATCGCAGTAACCGCGATCTTTCATCGCTGTTGTCCGTCGGCGGCGGCGGCGCGCCCCGAGCACCTGACCAAGTGCGTAATATCGAACAGTCCTTTACCAAGGCGATGCCCGGCACAGGCTGGGGTATGACCGAAACCAATGCCATCGGCACAGGTATTGGCGGCCAAGACTATTTAGATAGACCAGCAAGCTCCGGTCGCTGCAGCGCTGTATTGGAACTCAAGATCGTCGACGATGACGGTAACGAGTGCCCCACACTGACCTCTGGCGAATTGCTTGTACGTGGCACCAGTATCTTCCGCGGCTACTGGAATCGACCCGATGCGAATGCTGAAACCTTCGTAAACGGTGACTGGATGCGTACCGGCGACGTCGCTTATTTAGATGCAGAGGGCTTTTTATTTATCGTTGATCGGATTAAGGATCTGGTGATTCGCGGCGGCGAAAATATTGGCTGCGGTGAGGTAGAAGCTGCACTGCTCGAACATCCGAGCGTACACGAGGCATCAGTATATGCTGTGCCTGATGAGCGGCTTGGTGAAGAGGTCGGCACGACCCTCTATACCGAGCGCCAACTAAGCAATGAAGAACTGCAAGAGTTTCTCGCCGAGCGACTGGCGAAGTTCAAAATCCCGACCTACGTTTGGCAACAACAAGAACCGCTGCCACGGACCGCTTCAGGAAAAATACTCAAACGCGAATTACGCGAACAGGCACAGGCGCGAGTGAGCAGCTAGGTGCATATACGCCTGTGTCTGATCGTTACTCTACTGCTTATTGGTTGTAGCAAACCAAACACTGAGGAAGCTGGGGCTATGGCATCAATAGCAGCGCCGATGGCAACAACGCTGTTTGGTCAATTACAAGGTGATTGGGCAGACAGCGAAAAGCGGATTCGAGTATTCAAAGGTGTGCCCTATGCGCGGCCACCCGTGGGCGAATTGCGCTTCAAACCCCCTCAGGCGCCGCAGCGCTGGCAGGGCGTTCGCAGGGCCGACACCTTTGCAGCAGCGTGTTGGCAACAATACAGTCGCAACGCCTTTGTCTGGAGCCGCGGCGAATTTCCGCGCAGCGAGGACTGCTTGTATCTAAATATTTGGAGCCAAGCAGAGCACAGTGCTGCGCTGCCCGTGATGGTTTGGTTTCATGGTGGCGCGCATACCGGAGGTTTTGGCCATGTCGACTTATTCGACGGCACGCGCCTAGCGGAGCAAGGTGTGGTGCTGGTAACGATCAACTATCGTCTGGGACCATGGGGCTTTCTCGCCCACCCCGCCCTGAGCAAAGAATCCAGTCACAACAGCTCTGGTAACTACGGCCTGCTGGACAAAATCGCTGCATTAAATTGGGTGCGAGACAATATTAGCGCCTTTGGCGGCGACGCCAATAATGTGACTATTTTCGGTCAGTCAGCTGGTTCAAGCAGCGTCTGCGCGCTGATGGCGTCGCCACTCAGTGAGGGTTTATTCCATAAGGCAATAGGCCAATCCGCCGCTTGCCTGATGCCACCGGGCCCGGATCCCGACGGCCAAGAACGGGGCCAANCCTTAGTGCAAACGGCACTGCAGACCAGTGGTGTTGAAACGACGCAATCCATTACCGCGGAAACCTTGCGCCGCCTTGATAACAACAGCCTGCTCAAGGCTGTAGACAAAAGTAATTGGGCCGCGCAATCGCGAATTGTTGTCGACGGTTGGGTACTGCCTGAACCGGCGCACAAGATTTTTAACAGCGGGCGCCAGCACCGCGTCCCCGTGTTACTTGGATCGACTGCCAACGAGGGTCATCTTCTGTTTCCTTTGAACGAGGCTTTGAGTAAACCGGACTTCGACGCCTATTTAAGCACCACATTCGGCTCGCTGAGTACGGCGGTGGCTAACGCCTATGCGGAAGAATTGCGCATTTCTCCGGGATTTGCACAGCGGGAAATTGCTACGGATATATTTATGGCCTATGGGATGCGCGACTGGGCTGGGCATATGCATCGCGCTAGCGTCCCAACCTACATGTACTTCATGCAGTACGCCCCACCGGCATTTCAAATGTATTTAGCGAATGACCCCTTCCTTGAGTTGCCTGACGGCCCACGGAGTGCCGGGGCCTATCATTCCGGCGATCTGGTGTACGTATTCAATAACCTCGACCGTTTCGCCCTTGATTGGAAGGATGAAGACCGAGCGTTGGCGCGCACGATGAGCGGCTACTGGACTCAATTTGCCAAGACCGGCAATCCNAATCGAGCGGATTTACCCAACTGGCCCAGCTATACCACCGCGCAACATGAAGCCCTACAACTTGATAGGCGCATCGAGGTCATTACTGGTGCTCGCCGAGAAAAGATAGACCTAATGCAACAACGTTTTGCTGCGCACACGCAGTAATCCAAGCGCACAATCGCTAACATAGTGACCTTAGACAAGTAGACCTTATCGTTATGAGCAAAAGCAAAAATACCGACCAACAACTTACATTCGAAGCCGCCATGGCCGAACTCGAACAGTTGGTCGAAAAAATGGAAGACGGTGACCTCACCTTAGATCAATCGCTGCAGGCGTTTGAGCGGGGCGTGGCGCTAACGCGTTTATGCCAAACTGAGCTGAAGAACGCCGAGCTAAAAGTTCAGCAGCTTAATGAAGATGGGGAATTAGCAGACTTGGAGCTTAATGATCCAGACGATGCATAGCCTTGAGAACCTACGCGAGCGCATCGAAGCCAAGCTCGCAGATTTATTACCCGCACAGTCGCCCATAGCGCAACCCATGCTCGACGCAATGCGCCACGCCGTCTTAGGTGGCGGCAAGCGCATGCGCCCACTTTTTGCCTATGCAAGTTGTGAGGCATTTGGCGGTGATTTGGAGCCTGCGCTGGTGAGTGGCTGCGCACTGGAATTTATTCACTCTTATTCACTGATTCATGATGACCTGCCGGCTATGGACGACGACGATATCCGCCACGGCCAAGCAGCGACACACATTGCATACGGCGAGGCGACCGCGATACTCGCTGGCGANAGTCTGCACTCATTGGCCTTTCAGGCCATCGTAGACAGCNCTGTCCTCGTCGATCAGAGCAAGCTACGGATTATCCAGTTGCTTTCCGACGCCGCGGGTTGGGCAGGAATGTCCGGTGGCCAATGTTTAGATATCGAGGCTGAAGGTCGAGAACTGACTTTGGACGAGTTAAAAGCACTGCATGCAGCGAAAACCGGGGCATTGATTCGGGCCTCTATGCAAATCGGCGCCTACAGCGCCAGCGCAGAGCCAGATATTTCCCGCTATACAGCGCTGTCGAAGGTCGGCGATCTAATCGGTTTGGGCTTTCAGATTATGGATGACGTTCTGGACGTTACCCAATCCACCGAGGTACTCGGGAAGCCCGCAGGATCTGATGAAGCCCAAGCGAAGAATACTTTTCCTAAACTTATGGGGCTTGCGGCGTCCCAAGCTGAAGCTGAGCGACTATTGGAGGAGGCTAAAGTTCTTTTGCACGACCACCAATTGGCTACCCCCATAATGCTTGAGCTGACAGAGAGGGCAGTTCGTAGAACTTATTGAAGCGGCCACGCACGAAGATACCGGCCGTTAAATGAACAGCGCTATTAGTGCACCCGTTAGTCCCGCCCCTAGACCTGCAACCAAATCGTCAGCCATAACCCCAAGACCGCCCTTTAGTGACCGATCGCACCAGCCGATAATGCTCGGCTTGACGATATCCAATACTCGAAATAGCGCAAATACCAAACCAGCCAACCACCACACCGCCGGCACCATCGCGAGAGCCAGCCACAAGCCGGCCACTTCATCAGCAACAATCTGGGGCTCGTCATGTAGCTGCGACCGCTGCAGAAACCTAGCGCAAACCCACCAACTGACCAAGCCGTAGGTCAACGCCAAGACCAGTTGGACGAGGGCCGGCAGGTCACTAAGCCCCAACCACCAGACTGCGAGAGCGGCCAACGATCCCCAGGTTCCAGGCGCTGGGCGCAACAGTCCAGCACCCGCGAAGGTCAGCCAAAACACCGATGGCTGCCATAAGTTTTTGAGGTTAAGCGCTGAAGTGCTGGTAGCCATGAATCTCGACGTCCTTACCGTCTAGGCGTAGCCCAAGTTCGCTGGATAATTCCCCAATGCAAACACCAGTGGTGACCGACTCGGCACTGGCAAACAATAGTTGATAATCGTCGCCACCACTCAGTGCATCTTCAAGGCTTGCGCCGGCTGCTAGCGGAATCGCAGCCGCCTGCAAATCCGCCCCACAACCACTGGCTTTTAAAACATGGTTTAAGTCCTGTAGTAAACCGTCAGAAATATCGATGGCACAACTGGCTGCCTGAATCTCGCGACGACAATCAAACCGCGCCTGGGGTCGATAGTATGCATTCTGCATCGCGGACAGCGCATCGGGCGCGACNGGCAGATGCTGCTGCTGACGCAAACATGCCGCCGCCCCACCCAAGGCACCGGTTACAAACAGACGCTGACCTGGCTCTCCAGAACTGCGCAATTTGGCCTGCCCCTGCTCTACCTCGCCATGAACGCTGACACTAATGGATAAGGCGCCCCGAGTTAGATTGCCGCCACAGAGAGCGGTACCTGTCTCTTCTGCCGCCATGGCCATACCCTGTGCAAGTTGCTGAACCCATTGCGGACTGATCTGGCTGCCGAGTTCCGGCAAGGTTAGCGCCACTAGCGCGTAACGCGGCAACGCCGCCATCGCCGCCAGATCCGACAGGCTGACCATTAGCGCTCGATAGCCAATCAGGTCAGCTGGCGCGGACATCGGAAAGTGCACATCTGCTACCAAAGTGTCGATGGACGCCACTGCATCAAAGCCTGGTCGCGGACGCATGACCGCAGCATCATCCCCGATTCCCACGTGTACCCATGGCGCTGTGGCGCTATCGCCAAGGGCCTGGGTAATGTCGTCTATGAGGCCAAATTCATTCACGCCGTTGGCCATGATGGGCACTAACTTCCAGTTCTCGATGCTGGGCCGAGAGTTTGTCGAGTACACCGTTCACAAATTTATGCGCATCTGCCGAACCAAAAGTTTTGGTCAACTCAACATACTCATCAATCACCACCCGATAAGGGATGTCGATACGTTCCGACAACTCCACTGCAGCCAGACGCAGCACACCGCGTTCGACCATATCCAACTGATCTAGTGGTCGATCTAACAGCGGGGTCAGCATCTGATCCAGTTCATCACTGTGCTTGATCATGCGCTTAAGGATATCTAAGAAGAACTCTTCGTCCGCTTTATCCAGTGCTCGCTCAGCAAATTCTTCGTGCAGTTGGGCCAAGTCTGCATCTGCAAACTGCCACTGATAAGCCGCCTGAACCAGGGCGCGACGCGCTTTGCGACGGGCCCATATATTAGGTTTGGACTTTATTTCGGTCATGTCGGGCCCTATGGTCTCAGGGTTAAACGCAGATCGTCACCGATCTGCACGCTTTGCACCAGCCGAGCTTGGTGCGCATCAGATAGATTGGAGACAACCAGATCAGCCATGGATTGACTGTCGGAACCCAGCACTTTTGGCGCAACATACGCTATCCATTCATCCCACAGTCCGGATTGCAAAAAACTGCCAACCACCGCCGGCCCGGCCTCTATCAGCACTTCATTGCAGCCACGTTGACCCAGTTCGACTAATAATCCATCTAAATCTTGCGGCCCATCAGGTAAATGTAACTGCTGCACATTATCGCCAGCCGCCAGCTCAGGACTGCCACTGCCGCGCTGGTGAACTAACAGCGTCGCCGCCGGCCCCTGTAAAATCTGCGCACCAATTGGGGTGCGGCCACGACTGTCCAAAACAACCCGCAATGGAACTGCCGCATGCGCGTAATTCGGATCTCGCACCGTAAGCCTCGGGTCATCAGCAAGGACTGAACCAACGCCGGTGATGATGGCGTCGCTACGAGCACGCCAGTACTGCACATCCGCGCGCGCGGCACCGCCAGTAATCCACTGACTCGCACCATTGGCTAACGCAACCGAGCCATCTAGGCTCGCTGCGGTCTTAATACGTACCCAAGGACGTTGTTGGGTAATGCGCTTCGCAAAGCCCTGAATGCATTCTCTGGCACTGGCCAATTCCACTATATCCACGGTAATTCCGGCATCCCGCAGCATACGGATACCCTGCCCCGCCACCTGGGGATTAGGGTCTACTGCTGCAACAACGACTCGGGCCACCCCCGCATCGATAAGGGTTTGCGCGCATGCTGGTGTACGCCCGACAAATGAACAGGGTTCTAAAGAGACAAAGACGGTAGCACCGCGAACCTCCGTTGCAGCATCACTTAGAGCGTTCACTTCAGCATGACCAGAGCCCGCACGCGCATGAAATCCACGACCCAGCACCTGCCCGTCGCGCCAAATAATGCAGCCTACGGGTGGATTCGGCGCACAGGTCATCTGTCCTTGGACCGCCAACTCGACACAGGCCTGAAGAAAGATTGGATCCGACGCCAACATCCTAGATAACGTCTGTGCGATTGAGTTTCTGTATTTCGTCAGCAAATTCGCTGACGTCCTGAAAATCTCTATACACCGAGGCAAATCGCACATACGCCACTGGGTCTAGCCCGCGCAGCTCGCGCATCACCTCCTCGCCAACACGCATGGCTGGTAGCTCACGTTCACCGGTAGATCTGAGCCGGTGCTTAATATGCGTCATCGCCGTTTCAATCTGGTCTTCGCTCACCGGACGCTTTTCTAGCGCTTTCGCCAAACCGTAGCGCAATTTCTCTTCGTCAAAAGGTTCGCGGGTACCATCACGCTTTATCAGCCTAGGCATTGCTAATTCTGCAGTTTCAAATGTGGTGTAGCGTTCACCACACTTCTGGCACTCGCGTCGTCTGCGCACAGCGTCCCCCTCTGCCACCAAACGTGAATCAATCACTTTGGTGTCGTGAGCATGGCAGAAGGGGCAATGCATGACGGCTAGCTCATGATTTGGGGTATACGGGGAATCGCTCGCATAAGGCGAGCACCTGCTGCCGAACGCTCGTGATGTTGGCTTCGTTGTCGATGTCATCTAGCACATCACAAATCCAGCCGGTCAGGAGTTTACATTCCTCTTCTTTAAAACCACGGCGGGTGACCGCCGGTGATCCTATCCGCACACCGCTGGTTACGAAGGGTGAGCGCGGATCGTTCGGTACTGCATTCTTATTCACCGTAATGTTGGCGCGGCCCAAGGCAGCGTCCGCCGCCTTGCCGGTGATGTCTTTATCGACCAAATCCAACAACAGAAGGTGATTGTCAGTGCCGCCAGAAACCACGGAATATCCACGCTCCATCAATCCTGCAGCGATGGTGCGCGCATTCGCCAATGTCTGGGCCTGATAGCCCTTAAATTCAGGCTGCATCGCTTCCTTAAAACAAATCGCCTTGGCCGCAATCACGTGCATTAGCGGTCCACCTTGGCTGCCGGGAAACAGAGCCGAATTTAATTTTTTCTCAACGTCAGGGTTCGAGCGCGCCAGAATGATGCCGCCGCGCGGGCCGCCCAGGGTTTTGTGAGTGGTGGAGGTAACCACGTCAGCAAAGGGCACTGGATTAGGGTACTCCCCCGCCGCAACCAAGCCCGCTACGTGGGCCATGTCCACCAAAAGATAGGCCCCTACAGAATCCGCGATGTCGCGGAATCGCTGCCAATCTAAAACTCGTGAGTAAGCGGAAAAACCGGCCAGCAACAATTTCGGCTTGTGTTCTTGCGCCAGACGCGCCACCTCGTCGTAGTCCACAGCGCCGGTATCGGCACTGATACCGTACTGTACGGCGTTATAAAGTTTGCCCGAGAAATTGACACCCGCACCATGAGTGAGGTGACCCCCATCAGCCAGACTCATGCCGAGAACCGTGTCGCCCCCATTGAGCAATCCCAGATAAACCGCTGCATTGGCTTGAGACCCGGAATGGGGTTGAACATTGGCATAATCTGCGCCGAATAATTCCTTAGCGCGCTCAATCGCCAGCACCTCGACCTGATCTACATATTCGCAGCCGCCGTAATAACGTTTATGCGGATACCCTTCGGCGTATTTATTGGTCAGCACCCCACCCTGAGCCTGCATAACTCTTGGGCTGGCATAGTTTTCTGACGCGATCAACTCAATATGCTGCTCTTGCCGAAGTGTCTCTGCTGCAATGGCTTCAGCCATTTCATCATCAAAACCTGCAATTGATTCATTGCCTACAAACATCTGGGACTCACCGATTCGGGGTTGTTATCAAGCGCTGCATTGTAGCTCAAAGCGGATGCCGAAGGCGCTGAAAGAATCACTGTATGGACAACAATCCCATTCAAGTCCAACTCAACTAGAGCCAGAGAAATTTTTTCAAAAGACGGCTCGCTCAGATGCTCGTATACTGCGCGACTTTATTTTTCTGCCAATTCTGAGGATCAACATGGCGCAATATGTCTACACGATGCAGGGCGTTACCAAAACGGTACCCGGACAACGCACCATCTTACAAAACATCCACTTATCGTTTTTTCCAGGCGCAAAAATCGGCGTCCTCGGTCTAAACGGCTCCGGTAAATCCAGTTTGCTGCGCATCATGGCAGGAGTGGATACCGAGATAGAGGGCGAGGCGCGGCCACAAAAAGACATCCGCATTGGTTATCTGCCCCAAGAACCGTCGTTAGATGACGACCTAGATGTGCGTGCCAACGTTGAGTTGGGGGTGGCTGAAACCATGGCCATTTTGCAAGAGTACAATGAGATCTCCGACCGCTTCGCTGAGCCCATGGACGACGATACTATGGCTGAGTTACTGGAGCGTCAGGGCGATCTGTCTTTGCAGATCGACGCTGTGGACGGCTGGGAAATCGACAGAACTTTGGACATCGCCGCCGACGCGCTGCGGCTACCGCCTTGGGAAACTCCGGTAAAAACTCTTTCCGGCGGTGAACGCCGACGCGTTGCACTGTGCGCATTGTTGTTATCCAAGCCCGACATGTTGCTACTGGATGAGCCTACCAACCATCTAGATGCGGCAAGTGTGTCTTGGCTCGAACGATTCCTTGACGAATATTCAGGAACTGTTGTGGCGGTCACTCACGACCGCTACTTTTTGGATAATGTTGCCGGTTGGATTCTGGAACTGGATCGCGGCCGTGGTATCCCTTACGAAGGCAACTACACCACATGGTTAGAAGCCAAAGAGCAACGACTCGAACGAGAAGCATCTCAGGAGGAAGCTCGGCAAAAGACCATTAAAGCGGAACTAGAGTGGGTACGCTCCAATCCGAAAGCACGCCAAGCCAAGAGCAAGTCGAGGCTCGCGCGCTTTGACGAATTGGTTGCGGAACAGACCGAGGCACGGAACGATACTACTGAGCTATTTATTCCTACCGGCGAGCGCTTAGGCGAAAAGGTCATAGAAATTAACGGCCTTAGCAAAAGTTTTAACGATCGCATGTTGATCGATGATTTCAGTGCCATTATTCCGCGAGGCGCCATCGTCGGAATTATCGGCGGTAACGGCGCAGGTAAATCGACGTTTTTCAAAATGCTNACGGGCGTTGAGACACCGGATACGGGCACGATCGACATCGGCTCTACGGTGGATATGGCCTATGTCGATCAAAGCCGCGACGACCTCGCCGCAGATAAAACCGTTTGGGAAGAGGTGTCCAACAATCAAGACATCATGCGCATCGGCAAGCACGAAATCCCNAGCCGCGCCTACGTCGGTCGCTTTAATTTCAAAGGCGCTGACCAACAAAAACAGGTCGGCACACTATCCGGCGGTGAGCGCAATCGCGTACATCTGGCGAAGTTGTTGCGCAAAGGCGCAAACGTCTTGCTATTAGACGAGCCCACTAACGATCTTGACGTTGAAACATTGCGGGCGCTGGAAGAGGCTATGACTACGTTCGCCGGTACCGCGCTGATCATTTCTCACGATCGATGGTTCTTGGATCGGGTAGCGACCCATATCATTGCTTTCGAAGGCGACAGTAATGTGGAGTGGTTCGAGGGCAACTACAGCGACTACGAAGCGGACCGTAAGAAGCGCTTGGGCGATGCTGCACCTACTCGGGTGCAGTACAAGCGAATCCATCGGTAAAACGAGGATTTCTTCGTTATAGCGTCGACACCACTTCGAGAGCTGCCGCCAGGGTTTTGACGCCGTGAATGGTCATATTGCCAATGCGCTCCTTGGGGCGGTTTGCGAAGGGAACAATTGCATGCTTAAAGCCGTGCTTTGACGCCTCGCGCAACCGCTCTTGGCCATTGGCTACCGGCCGCAGCTCGCCCGTTAGGCCGAGTTCGCCAAAAACGATCAGTTCTCGCGGCAATACACGATCCCGAAAGGATCCTAGCACCGCCAGCAATACGGCCAAATCAGCGCCTGTTTCATTAATTCGTACCCCACCCACCGCATTAGCAAATACATCTTGGTCGCCTAGGGTAATGCCACAGTGACGGTGCAATACCGCCAAGTGCATCGCCAGCCGCTGTTGATCCAATCCCACAGCAACGCGCTTGGGATGCCCCCCGGCAACATCATCCACCAACGCTTGAAGTTCCACCAATAGAGGACGAGTACCTTCCCAGGTCACCGTCGCGATGCTGCCTGGCGAATCGACTTCGCCACGCTGTAAAAAAATCGCCGACGGGTTAGCGACTTCTTTCATGCCAAGATCGGTCATGGCAAATACGCCCAACTCATTCACCGCACCGAATCTATTTTTGTGCCCACGCAGGGTGCGATAACGGCTACCTGCCGGACTATCCAACATCATGAAACAGTCAATCATGTGCTCGAGCACCTTGGGCCCAGCCAAACCACCCTCCTTTGTGATGTGCCCCACTAGAATAATCACCACGTCCTGCTGTTTCGCAAGCCGGGTAAAGAATGCTGCTGTTTCACGGACCTGAGTCACCGAGCCGGGCGTCGAATCTATGCCGTCCATCTGCAGCACCTGTACCGAGTCCAGTACCACTACTTGAGGTCTTTGCTCTGCTATGTGACCTGCAATGACTTCTGCGCGGGTCTCGGCGGCCACACTCAAGCCATCCATGGGCAATTTTAGGCGCTGCGCGCGCAACGCCAGTTGCTGCAAGGATTCTTCGCCGGTGACGTAGAGAACCCCCTGCTTAGTGGCCAACTTGGTACATGCCTGCAGCAGTAGAGTACTTTTTCCCGCACCCGGATCACCACCGATCAACACCACTGACCCAGGCACAAAACCACCACCAAGGACACGGTCCAACTCGGCAAAGCCTGATCCTATGCGCGGGGTTTGCAACGCCTCAACTTCAGCGAGTTTCTTTATTTCTGCCGTCGCTCCGGCGAAACCTAGGGCATTGTGCGCCCCAGTAGCCCCGGCAATCGGGCTAATATTTACTTGGCTTAAGCTATTCCACGCACCACAGGTATGACATTGGCCCTGCCATTTCGCATGCTCTGCACCGCACTCTTGGCAAACGTAGGCGGTTTTAACTTTGCTTTTTGCCATTAGAGGTTAGGCCGGAGCAACACAACTAGTGATCGAAGTCGTTGTACATATCGTGGGCAAGGTCTTCAAACTTAGTAAGGTGACCCGTGAACTTCATGCGGACTTTGCCAATTGGACCGTTACGCTGCTTACCAATAATGACCTCTGCAACACCCAGATCTTCGGTATGTTCGTTGTAGACCTCGTCACGATAAATAAACAATATGACGTCTGCGTCCTGCTCAATGGCACCGGATTCACGAAGGTCGGCATTCAGTGGGCGTTTATCCGGCCGCGACTCTAACTGCCGATTCAATTGCGATAATGCCACTACGGGGCAAGCCATTTCCTTTGCCAACGCCTTTAACGACCGAGAAATTTCAGAAATCTCATTCACTCGGTTTTCGCTGGGTGTGGCTGTACGCATAAGCTGCAAATAGTCGACCACGATCAAACCGAGGCCTCCCGCCTCGCGGGCAACCCGTCGCGAACGCGAGCGCATTTCCCCCGGGGTTAACCCGGCAGTGTCGTCAATATACAGGCGCTTGTCGCGCAACTGGCTGACCGCGCCGGTAAAACGCGTCCAATCTTCATCCTGTAGTTCGCCGTTGCGCAGACGGGTCTGGTCGATACGGCCCAAACTAGAAATCATCCGCATTACGATCTGTTCAGAGGGCATTTCTAAACTAAAAAACAGCACCGCCTCGTCTGACATCACCGCATGCTCAGCCATATTAATAGCAAAGGCCGTCTTACCCATGGACGGACGGGCCGCCAGAATTACTAAATCCGATTTCTGCAGCCCGGAAGTTTTTTTATCTAGGTCAGTAAATCCTGTCGCAAGGCCGGTGATGGCGCCCTTGGTCTTGGTCAAGAGTTCCACTTTCTCAATGGCCTTCGCCAGTAACGGGCCGACCTTTTCTGGCCCGCCATCTGTGGTTCGCTGCTCGGCAATTTGGTATACCGCCTGCTCGGCAAGATCCAACAAGGTATTGCTATCGCGGCCATCGGGCGTGAACGCAGAATCNGCAATTTGGTTGGCCGCGCCAATAAGCTGCCGCAGCACCGAGCGTTCGCGCACGATGCGACCATAGGCCATGACGTTCCCCGCACCAGGCGTGAATTCAGCCAAATCCGCTAGGTACGCTAAGCCTCCAGCTTTATCTAGCAGCCCGCGGGACTGTAGCCGTTCGGACACAGTCACGGCATCTAATGGCTGGTTTTCGTTCGCCAGATCCATCATGGCTTCAAAAATAATCTGGTGCTGCGTGCGATAGAAATCCGACGCCATGACGACTTCTACTAAATCGAACCATCCCTGATCGTCTAACATGAGGCCGCCAAGCACCGATTGCTCAGCCTCCATCGAATGCGGCGGCACTTTCAGAGGATTTACCGTCAGATCAGGGTTTTCTGGAGCGAATTCAGACATCTTTGTTGGCTATTGATGAGGGCACTCGACACAAGCGCCCACGCGCCTCTAACGTTTTCTACGGGTAGAACAGATTAGGCGTTAGGGGTTGGAATGCAAGTTCTACTTGCGTCGTATGAGAGATCAACCTCTGCGTATGGCCAAGGTCCAGCGCTGGACTGAACCCTGTCCTTAATAACATTGGGCAGAGTAACGACTCTGCCGCCAATATTATTCTTCGACTACTGCGACCTTGATCTCGACGGTTACGTCGGAGTGCAGTTGCAGAGCGATTTCGTACTCACCAAGGCTGCGAATTGCGCCTTCGGGCATGCGTACTTCACTACGCACTACCGTATGGCCGTCGCGTACCAGAGCATCAGCAATGTCTTGGGTGCCGACGGAGCCATACAGGCGCCCTTCTTCACCCGACTTCACCATGATAGTCACTACGGTTTCGGCAAGCTTTTCAGCCCGTGCCTGGGCTTCGGTCAGCTTCTCGTTCGCAGCTTTTTCAAGGTCCGCACGACGCTCTTCAAAATAAGCGCGATTCGCCTTATTCGCCTGTACCGCTTTGCTATTAGGAATCAGATAGTTGCGCGCAAACCCTGGCTTTACTGCCACCTCATCACCAAGATCGCCGAGGTTNTTGACCCGTTCTAACAAGATCACATTCATAATATTTCCTCGTTCTGGGCTACTTGTGCTGGTCGGTGTATGGCAACAAGGCCAAGTACCGTGCCCGCTTCACTTCGGTTGCTAAATTGCGCTGGAACCGNGCTGATGCACCAGTGATACGACTTGGAACAATTTTGCCGGTCTCACCGATGAATTGACGTAGGCTGTCTAAATCTTTGTAGTCGATTTCAATTTCTTTAAATTGAACTTGTACTCGTCGTCCGCCTCTCATTATTCAGTCTCCTCAGCTGGTTCTGCCGCTTCTGCATCTGCGGCGTCGGCCGCAGTCTCCGCTTCTTCAGCCGGCGCAGCAGCGGCGGCTGAAGCGCGTGCAGCGCTCTCTTCTTCACGACGACGATCACGCTCGCGATCTTTCTCTTGCTCGCGTAATTCTTCTTCGTACAACTTAGAGTTGCCTACGACTGGGCCCTTACGTCGAATGACCAAGCTACGAATGACGGCATCGTTAAAACGGAAGGCGCTTTCGAGTTCATCAAGGGTTTCTTGATTTATCTCGACATTGAACATGATGTAGTGCGCTTTGTGAATTTTAGCGATGGGAAACGCCAATTGGCGGCGGCCCCAATCCTCTGAGCGGTGCACGGTGCCGTTACCACGCTCGATCATCGCGTGGTAGCGCTCGACCATGCCTGGAACCTGATCGCTTTGATCAGGATGAACTAAGAATACGATCTCGTAATGACGCATAGCATCTCCTTTCGGTTAACGTCATATTAATGACGACAGCTTCCCGGGATTTACGCAGATCTTCCGCAACCATGGTGAAGCAAGGTTAACTGCTGCAGAGCAACAGCGGGCGCGCATTGTAGGGGGCCTGCAGATGCCTTGCAAGGCCAACTGATTGCGTGGGAAGCAACAGAAAGTAGCTACTCGCTGCGTTGCCGCACCACCTCAAACAGCAATACTCCGGTAGCGACCGCTACATTTAGGCTCTCTACCGCCCCNAGCATCGGAATGCTAACCAACTGATCGCATAGACTTCGGGTTAGTCGTCGCAGGCCTTTGCCCTCACTGCCCATAACAAGACCTAGCGGCACACTTGAATCCATAGCATGCCAAACCTGATCGCCGTCGCCATCTGCACCCAGCAACCAAACGCCTTGCTCGCGCAACCAGGTCAGACATCGCGCTAGATTGGTCACTTGCACGATGAATAGGTCCTCAGCGCCTCCTTGAGCCGTCTTTAACGCCACCGCACTCAGAGGCGCGCTATTGCGCTTTGGCAGAATAACGGCATCCACACCTGCCGCATTCGCCGTACGCAGACATGCTCCCAAGTTACGGGGATCGGTAACCCCATCAAGCACCAACACCAGCGGTCGCTCCCCGAAGTTGGGCCACGCAGTTTTCAACGCCTGCTCATCCGCCAGCTCCCGCGCGTGGCATTCGAGCAAAACTCCCTGATGCTTTAGATCCGCGGCACGACGCCGAAACCAAGCGTCATCAACCACCTGAAAACGCACACCGGCGTCTTTCGCCATACTGATGAGTTCGTTCATGCGCGCATCGCGCCGACCGCGCTGAATATACAAACAGCGGCCCCGTTGCGCGTTTTCTCGTAATAACGCGCGGGCGGCCTGAATTCCTATGACCTCATCCATCTAGGTACTCCGTTGTCGGGCTACTTGCTACGCCGGCCACGCCGATGTTTTTTTGCTGCTTTGCCAGTAATTTTATGTTTTTGTGAAGCGCCTTTGCCGGCCTTGGAGCCTCCAGGCCTGGAATCCTGACGCACTCGGCGCAAATCGATTTTGCCTTGTGCCGGTTCAACGTTGGCGACCAGCACTTGTATGCGATCACCCAGCCCATAGCGCTTACCGTTGCGCTCCCCCACCAGACACTGCTGGGCACGCTCGAATCTAAAGTAGTCCGCGCCGAGGTCCGAGATATGCAACAGACCTTGCACAAAATATCCCTCAATATCCACGAACAAACCGAACTCAGTAACCCCAGCAATCGTGCCTGTAAACGTATCACCCGTACGTTGTTTAAGTAGGTCGCACTTCAACCAAGCTTCAACAGTCCAGCCCGCGGATTCGGCGCGACGCTCATTGCTTGAACAGCGCTCGCCAAAATTCTCTAGTTGCTCAAGACTCGGTAGACGCGACGACTGCTGTGCAAGAATGGCCTTAATCGCCCGATGCACGAGTAGGTCAGGATAGCGCCGAATCGGACTGGTAAAGTGCATATAGCGTTCTAATCCGAGACCAAAGTGCCCCTGATTCTTCGGCGTATAGACCGCCTGTTGCATGCTGCGCAGAATCAATTGCTGATAGAGCCATCCGTTACTGCGCTGACCCAACTCATCCAATAACCGCTTAAATACTATCGGTTCCGGAACGCCCTTGGGCAAAGACAAGCCCACGCCACGCAGATCCAAGCCCAATTCTTCAAGCTTGATGGGATCCGGCGCCTCATGCACTCGGTATAGAGAACATTGCTGGGCGCGCTCAATGAATCGTGCCGCACAAACATTGGCATTNATCATGGCTTCTTCGATCATCTGATGGGCCTTGATNCGTCGCACCTGATTTACGCCGGTTACATGGCCATCGANAATTTCGATCACACCTTCCCGGGTTTCAAAGTCTAGGCCACCGCGCCGCTCTCGGGCTTGGCGGAAGGCGTCATGCAGCGCTGCTAATGCTGCAACGGACTTGGCCACCGGTTTCTGATCAGCGCCAGCTACTGGCAATTCGCTGCCATGATCTATATGCGCCTGCACTTGTTCATAGGTCAAACGCCCATGGGAACAAATCACCGCGTCATAAAAGTTAAAATCACGCACTTCGCCATTGGCCGCCACGTGCATATCACAGACTAAAGCCAGTCGATCAACGTTAGCCTTGAGAGAGCACAATTCATTTGAAATCGCTTCTGGCAGCATCGGCACGACAAAGCTCGGCAGATAGACTGAGGTTGTGCGNATTTGCGCATCATCGTCGAGCGCACTGCGCGGTTTGACGTAATGGGAAACATCCGCGATGGCAACGATTAACCGCCAACCACGGCGCCCGCCCAAGGAGCGGACAAATACTGCATCATCAAAGTCTTTGGCTGTGGCCCCATCGATGGTGACTAAGGGTAGGTCGCTGAGGTCTTGACGCTGGGGGAAATTTGCCCGCTTTACCGATTTCGGCAGCCGCGCNGTCGCTTTGCGCGTCGCGTCGCTCCAGTCGGTAGGAATGGCCAAGCTGTCGAGAGTGGAATGAATTGCCTGCTCAAGCACTGAATCCGCTGGCACCACCTCTAACAAGTGTCCATATAACCCGTGTTCGTTGTCCCCTTGTATTGCCACCCGCACTGTATCGCCATGCTGAGCATTCTGCGGCCGCTCGCTTAGTTGGATGCGTCCGTTAAAATTCCGGCCCAACGGATCTACAGACGGCGCGCGCCCTTTCAGGTTAAGTATGCCCACCACCGGCAATGGACTGTGTTTTATTATTTTTACTACCAGCGCCTTACCTGCCAGGGTCTGATAATCCACCACGTCTCCAGGGCGCGGGCTGGGCAAGCCCTTCTTACCCGGCAAAATCGATAAACCGTCGACTCGGCTGACGCCATCCAACGTTATCACTTCACCTTGCCGCACGACGTCAGGGTTAACGAGATCAGATTCATCGTTCAACCGTTCGTATAAGTGACCATCAATGAGGCGTAATTCATGGGTGCGCACCAAGCCCTTCAAGATCTGCCGCAGCTTCTTAATCTGCAGTGGATTCGAGGTTCCAAGCGCCGAGTTTAAAAATTTCCAGCTCAGAGGTTGCTCGTGGCCATCGAATACCCGCAGCACCACTTGTGCATTCAGTCGATTCGCTTGAACCGCCGCTTCTACGCCCTTTTGTTTCGACAAGATTGACAGGTTCCGTGTGGTTTAAGTACAGTGCGCGCCCGCGCCCAGGTGGTGAAATTGGTAGACACGCTAGCTTCAGGTGCTAGTGGGGGTAACCCCGTGGAGGTTCAAGTCCTCTCCTGGGCACCATTCTCAGCGGGATAACGAAGCATGGCCAACCGAGGCATCCCTGCTTGATATCCTTCTGACTCGCGCAACTGCTATCGCCTTGCCCAGCTTTGCCCAAGTCGGCCCAGATCTCACTCGCTGATTGTTGATGCTAGCAGCCACTTTATCTCTCCAGATCCCGCGNCCATTTACGGCTATATATTTGCGAAACCAAAGAACGCATAGACGCCTAATATCGGCAAGCACGTGCAGACAATGGCNACATTTGCGCTACGCTGAAATTGACTAAGTTGTGACGCAAANGCCATCGCGNTCTCCGCCATCACNGCTACCGCCTTGATTTCTTCAGCATTGGAACCTTGCAATGGTGCAGGATTTGCTGGGGCTTCAGCCGCCGTTGNCTGAGTGGTTACAAACCGCTCAGAGACGCCAGCCTCTGNTGGTGCCGGNGGCNCCAAACGTCCAGCTTTGCCGCCGAACTGCAGCGGAACGCCTGGACCGTTTTTCGTTGGATACTTCATTCTACTATCTGTTCTCGCGCTTTGCCGCAGCGNTATCATAGCACCGCGTGGCTGTTATTCGTGCACAGCAGCGCCAGCCACTTTGTCACCCTTTCTTCACCTATTGTTCACGGCTCATCAAGCGACTGGCCAGCATAGTGACACCAATATCGAGGAGGTGACATGAATATCATTCGGACCGCTGCGCTAATTGTCGTGCTGTTCTCTACCGTTGAACCGGCATGGGCGATAGAAACTTTAGGCTATGAAACCCTCGAAGAATTGAATGGCATCGAAATTCGACGCTACGACGAACACCTGCTGGCATCCGTGAAAGTTAGCGGCGGGTTCAAGACCGCTAGCAATAGCGCGTTTCGACCACTATTCAACTTCATCAGCGGCGACAACGCCGACGCGACCAAAATCGCAATGACTGCCCCGGTATTACAAAGCCCCGACGTCCCGGCTAACAGTTGGATCGTATCCTTTGTAATGCCAAGTGGTTTTGATCTAGCCACCATCCCGGCGCCGACCTCCGAAATCGTCAGTGTTACCGCGCAACCCGAGACCACTATGGCCGTAATAGTTTATCGCGGCGGTTGGAGTCGGCNGCTATATCAGGAACATGAATCTGAACTCTACGATGCGCTAGCGTCCACTTCGTATGCACCGTGCGGCGATGCCTTGTGGGCACGCCACAATCCCCCAATAACGCCTTCGTTTTGGCGCAAAAATGAAATCTTGGTAGCGGTCTGTCCCACCACATCGGAGCTCTAACGGGCACAGCAGACGCCACTTACCAAGGCAGCACGCTGCCGTCGAGACGCTGAAAACTGCCGTTGTCTTCAGGCTTTAGCGCCTGGATGCGCCTCAACAATTGCGCCGCACATTGGTCCGCTGTTTGCGGAGGCGGCTTACGCCGTGCAGTAAATGGTTGCGAGAGGTTGCTAATGGTTGTGCCAGGATGCACAGCTACAATGGCCGGTGGCTGCCGCCAACGCCCACATTCAATTGCGGCAGAGCGCACGCCCATGTTCAACGCGGCCTTAGACATACGGTAACCGTACCAACCGCCACTGCGGTTATCTTCGATGCTGCCCACCTGAGCGGAAAGGAATACTGCCTTGGCCATACGCGACCGTTTAAGCAATCCTGANCANGCTTGGAACAACAGCATTGGCCCAACGCTNTTGACCGCGAAATCGGCAGCTAATTTATCGCCCTGCACGCTTTTCAGCGCCTTCTCTGGCAATCCAAACTCACCATGTAAATAACCCGTACAACATATCCAATGATCNAGAACCGGGGTCTGCGCCGCCAGCTGTTCACCCGCTTGGGCAATAGAATCCGCTTGACGCAGATCAACAGACAACCAAGTAACGGCGCTTGCGGAATGCACAGGCTGCTGCCTAGTGGTCGCATACAGCTCAACCGGCTGACCCGTCGCCTTAGACCATTGTTGGTATTGGCGTATTAGCGCACAGCCGATTGCGCCCGTGCCGCCAGCAATGAGCACCTTGATCGATTCCATGATGACGTGACTCGTTAGCCATTAAGGTGCCTGAGCATAGCTGTAGGCTTGTCGAATAAATCTAAAAAATATTAGACAAAATCTAGATTTTTTCTTAAACATAGACATAAAAGCTTGGAAATAGCCATTTTCACACCAAAAACATTGACGCTGGTTAACTATTTAGTGAACTTTAAGACCACAACGTTACATAGCTTCGACATGAAACGCCCCCGAGCGGGCATCAAACGAATCGTGAGGACTACTATGGACAGATTGACTATCGGCGCTGTTTCCCGCCTGACCGGAATACCCACCCACACTCTACGAAAGTGGGAGAGTCGCCACAGTATTGTTGAACCCAAGCGCAGCGACTCCGGCCGCCGCTTCTATAACGACCAGCACGTTGAGCGCTTAGGTCTGGTTAAACGGCTAATGGGCGAAGGCCATTCCCTGGCGGAACTCAGCAAGCTCTCCACCGAGGACCTTACTGAACTAGGGGTCCGCCATGATCAGTCGGCCCAACCGCGTCTACCTGAATGCGTCGACATCGTCGGCCTCAACTTGGTGCCACGGCTGCGCGAGGCAAAGCCTAAGCTTGGCCAGCGCTATCGAACTTTCCCAATGAACCTGAACAACTGGTTAAACGATCCTGCAACAAATACCGATACGCCAGAACACAGCGCCCTGCTGGTCGAGTGCGACACCGTGCCAGATGCAGCCATTAATGCTTTGGCCGCGCTGCGGCAAAACACCTACGACCGGATTGTCGTGGTCTATACCTTCGCACCTCGGAGTATTGAACGCGCTCTTGCTAATCGCGGCATTCGCGGCGTTAAATCGCCAGCGACCATGGACCAACTCAAAGCGGCCATCGAAACCCAGCAGCCTGTGTTGTCTATTGTNCCAACCAGCGACGTGACNCAAAGCGAATTTAACCCGGAGCAGTTGTCTAAAATTGCNAACATGATTCCCAGCCTGCACTGCGAATGCCCCAACCACATCGCTAAGTTGCTGATCGACATAAATGGCTTCGAGCANTATTGCCGCGAATGTGAAGACAACGACCCGAAACAGCGGGCTTTGCATGAAGAGCTGGGGCGCTTAACCGCTCAGGCGCGGATGATCTTCGAAGGNGCCCTCAAAGCGGTGGCGGTAGCTGATAATCTNGATTTAGATGCNNTGGTNTAGGTCTTNTTGCGNCTGCGCGGGATNGNCTTAGCCTCCCGCGCCCGNCTNGAGNAAGTTNATAAGCAGGTGCGGCGNCCTTNCGNCCCCGCACCTCTGCCACTATGGAATCGGCAGATAGCCGTCCTCTTCGCCCTTAGTGAAAATCCCTACCGCATCATGTGCATGCAGGCTCTCATGGTGTTCTATGCGCACCCAGAAATCACTCCAGCGCGCATCGTCGTTCAAGGCGTGCTTCAAACGGCGGCCGGCATCTTCAACAAACATTAGATTCTTACCNTTGAGGCGCGCGAACTCCTGCTCATCCTCGCGTTTCACGGCGCTCTGCACTGGTGTTTTCAAAGCACCTTCGACNTGGTTGATAAGGTCGGTTATCGGCAGATCATCTTGCGAAGAGTCTAATCGAACCAAAATCTTAGCTGTGCTGCGTTGACTATGAGGCGTAGCCAAGACACCTTCTTCGGTGCCAAGCCAGTCTTTCACATCACTGATCTTTACATCCCCATGNCGCCCGAAATCGGCTTCGAACTGTTCTTGGATTAACTGTCGTGCCAGAGCCGCTGAACAAGGACAAGTGGAGGAATATTGCACGCCCACCGACAGCTCTAACGCGACCTCGCCCTCGATAAGGGTGCCNTTGACCATCACCGGATACGANGCCCAGCCCACGTTGTCACTCAATAATGCCGGACGTCGCACAAAGTGATCGAATTCGAATTGCACGAAGGCGTTAGTGCTGAGATCGTGATGAGACTCCAGCACACTCGATAGCAGCATTTTTAATCCCGCTGCGGTCAGCGGGCGGGTCGCCGCATGCTCGTCTAAAATCAGATAAAGACGTGACATGTGAATCCCTTTCGCGTGCGGGTCCGCAAGGTTCACGTACACCTGAATGTTGGCTTGAACCTCTTTGCTTTGATCGCCGTCTTTGACGCGTAAAGGCTGATGCACATTACTCATGCCTACCCAGTCGAGTTTAGCTTGGGCGGATTGCAACGTACGGTTTGCAATATCCGGCATGTCTGGTGTCACGAGCTTTACAGTATTCATATATATCCCCAGTAATTGATGGCTCTCAGGCTATAAACGTCCGAGTATTCTAAACGTGAACGCATGGTGCCACTGTCGACCACTGTATTTTTACATAGATCAGTTATGCAGTGATGCTGCCTCAGCTTCGCTCAGGGTCCGCGCTTCGTCTTGCACCATCATCGGAATATCGTCTTTAACGGGATAGGCAAGCTGGCTTTGCGCGCACCACAACTCCTGCTGGTCACGCATATACACTAAGGGACCCTTACTGACCGGGCATACTAACAGTTCTAATAACTTAGAATCCATCTGCCTTCCTATACTTTCTTATTGCTCGCTGCAATTGAGCCGATTATGTCCGAAAAGGATGATCGAGGACTATCGTCTCATGCCGATCCGGTCCAGTAGAAATCATCGCCACCCTGGCACCGACACTGTCCTCTATGCGCCGGATATAACTTTGCGCCGCATCCGGAAGCTTATCGAATTGATTGATACCTAGGGTCGATTCTTGCCAACCGGGAACATCTTCATATATCGGCGTTACACCCGCGTAGTACTCACTACCAAAGTGAATGTTTCCAACCGAGCCCTCAGGCTCTGCGTAGCCGACACAGATGCGGATCGTTTCTAAGCCATCCAGTACATCCAGCTTAGTTAGACACAAGCCTGAAATACTATTGATCTGTACTGCTTGCCGCAGCGCAACTGCATCAAACCAACCACAGCGCCGCGGACGCCCAGTAGTGGAACCAAACTCATGACCGCGCTCGGCCAGCCGTTCGCCAGTTGCATCGAATAGCTCGGTGGGAAATGGTCCAGATCCAACCCGGGTGGCATAAGCCTTGGTAATACCTAATACGTAATCTAGGTAGGTGGGCCCGAAACCACTGCCCACGGCGGTGCCTCCAGCTGTGGTATTCGATGAGGTAACAAAGGGGTAAGTGCCCAAATCGACGTCCAGCATTGCCCCTTGAGCACCTTCAAAGAGCAGGTTGTCTCCATTTTCTCTGTATCCGTGCAGGAGTGGCACAACGTCCGCCACCATGGGCTTTATTTGCTCAGCAATGGATGCGCACTGATCTAGAGTTTCTGCATAATCCACGCTGGGCTTTTGGAAATAGTTGGTCAGCATGAAATTATGGTATTCCATGACTTCAGCAAGCTTGTCGGCAAAGGACTGCCAATAAAACATATCGCCTAGGCGCAGCCCGCGCCGCGCCGCCTTATCCTCGTAGGCCGGACCAATTCCACGGCCGGTCGTGCCAATTTTTTTGCTACCGCGTGCTTCTTCGCGAGCCAGGTCGAGCTGCACGTGGTAGGGCAAAATCAACGGGCATGCTGGCGAAATTTTTAAACGGTCACGCACGGGTACGCCCCGCGCCTCTAGAGCATGCACCTCTTTCAGCAACTCATGAGGTTCCAGTACCACGCCGTTACCGATCACGCATTGAACATTGTCATGCAGGATGCCAGATGGAATCACATGCAGTACCGTCTTTTCGCCGTCGATTACTAACGTATGGCCAGCGTTGTGGCCACCCTGAAAACGCACTACTGCGGCAACTTCATCAGTCAACCAATCGACAATCTTGCCCTTACCTTCATCGCCCCATTGAGTACCAATGACGACTACGCTCCGTCCCATATTCCCGCCCTATTCGTAAACGATTACTTGCTCTTCACACCAGCGCTGTCGNGCTGGTTATAAACTGACTATCTGCCACCGCCCATCGAGATAACTCAATTGGCGAGTACAACCTACTGGTGCTGCTTCCCCCTCAGACAAGCCACTCACCACCCGCGACCCTGCAGCGCGCAATGCTTCAACTTCTACCCGTAGTGACCCGCGCAGTTCCTGCTGGGTTTGCAATGGCGCAAAAATGACCTCGGCCTGACCATCACTGGCAACCAGCAATTGTTTTAAATTCATATCGAAGCCGGTGGCTGCGCGCGCGCGCCCGAATGCTTCGCCAACGCCATCGTAGCGCCCACCTTGGGCGAGCGCACGACCATGCTCGGGATGATAGACCGCGAACACCGCACCATTGTGATAGCCATAGCCAGACAATTCCGCAACATCGATGCGGATTTCGGCGGCACAGTGGGGGCTCACACGCTCGGCGAAGAGCGCCAATTCATCAAGGCTGTCGAGCACCCCCTGAGGAGCGCTGGCAAGCACCTGCCGCGCCTCGTTGAGTATATCCGGCTGCCCCATGAGGGTCGGCAGAGCCACCATCATATCGGACAGCGGGCTGGCCCCCAGCAGTTCGCGAATATCCGATTCGGCCTTGCGCTGCACGCTATTAAACAACTGCGCTTGCTGCTCTGGTTGCAAGTCACCAACACGCAGCAGTTCGGAGACGAGTTGGCGATAGATGCCCATATGACCAAGCAATAAGACGGGCCTATTAATCTGTGCCACCCGCAAGGCTTCCAACATCAGGCCGACAACTTCCACATCAGCATCGATGCTCGGCGCACCAAAAATCTCTGCTCCAGCCTTAAGTTGAACTCTGGATGTCTGGGTCGAAGCCGGGTTGGCAAAGACGACCGGACCGGCATAACACAAGCGCTGTACACCTTCGGTAATGACGCTATGGGCGTCGACACGTACAGCTTGAGAGGTCATGTCCGCGCGCACACCGAGTTGCCGGCCACTAATCTGGTCCACCACCTTTAAGGTCTGCAGATCTAAATCCTCTCCACTGCCCACCAGCAAGGCATCCAAGTACTCGATCACTGGCGGTTCAATGTAGTCAAACCCCCACTGATCAAATACATCGAGTACGCGACGCCGTAGGAGCTCAAGGTCCCATGCACGAGGAGGCAGTAATTCGTCTACCCCCTTGGGCAGCCGCCAGTGTGTTTTCATTACATCCGTGTCGCTAAAAGAAAATCTACTTCTTCGCGTTACCGTCTTGCAGATATTTAAAAAATTCGCTGTTCGGATCGAGCACCAGCAAATCGCTCTTGTTCGCAAATACTTCGCTGTAGGCGTTTATGCTGCGATAAAACTCATAGAATTCCGGATCTTTATTGTACGCCAACGCATACTGTTCTGCGGCTTTGGCGTCACCATCACCTCGCAGCTGCTCGCTCTCGCGGTAGGCTTCGGCTTCAAGCACCACCGCGTCGCGGTCCGCCTTTGCACGGATAGCCAGCGCTTGTTCCTGACCCTCTGCTCGATACTGGCGCGCTTCAATATCACGCTCTGAATTCATACGCTCGTATACCGTTGAGGACACTTCAGCTGGCAGGTCGATCTTCTTTACCCGCACGTCGATGACTTCGACCCCTACAGATTCGCGCATCACTCTATCAAGATCTTGGCGCAGATCGTCCATAAGCTGGTCGCGCTCGCCAGAGATGACTTCGAACATCTCGCGCTTACTGATTTGGTTACGCAAACCTTCGTTAACCCGCTCTTGCAGCAATCGCTGAGCCCGGCGCTCATCGAAAGAGGTGCCCTTGTAGAATAGCTCGTTATCCGCAACTCGCCACTTTACGAAAGAGTCCACGATCAGTGGTTTCTTCTCCAAAGTGTAATAAGTCTCAGGACTCGCATCGACGGTTAGCACCCGTGCGTCGAATTTTTTTACCNCCTCGGCGATAGGCATTTTGAAATGCAAGCCGGGCCTTATGTCGGCNTCAACTATGTTACCGAATTCAAGCAGAATNGCTTTTTCTGTTTCCTGCACTCGATATGCCGTGGCGTTAATCCCGACCACAACCACCGCCAGGATCGCAAATAAAATCGTAGATCGCATAGACATATTCAGCTCCTAGTTGTTCGCCCGACCACGGGACGATGTGGTCCGATTATTTGTTAGTTCGCGGCGCAGCTCGTCTACGGCCGCACGCACTACTTCTCGATCCAAGCCGACTTCCGGTGCTCGTTGCGTCATCTTATCTAGGGGTAAATACATCATATTGTTGCCGCCTTTGACGTCGACCATGACCTTGCTGGAATTCTTAAATACCTTTTCCAACGCATCCAAATACAGTCG
>NZEI01000027.1 GCA_002690405.1 Gammaproteobacteria bacterium | reverse complement strand
GCAGTTTCGTCGACTGCTGCGACTTGGTATGAGCCCAAGATAGTAACTGCCGACTGATTAGCCAAAGTGCACCACAGCCCATCACTACCAAGGGTTAGGACAATATCGGTGTCTGGATAGCGCTGACGCAGTTCGACGAATGCAGACTTCACAGTCGACGTCGCTGCCAATGCCATGGCCTCAATCTCGTTTACAATGAGCAGGGCTGCGTGTTGGATAGGATAGTCACCGATACGATCGTCAGCAGGCGCGAGATTAATCGCCATTTTAGCGCCGCACTGTTTGCCAAATGCTAATATTTCGCCGATATCGTTGGTTTCGTTTTGCAACAGCAACCAATCATCCGCCTGCAGAGCATCAAACATTAATTGCCACTGGCTTTGTGGCACTGAGCGATTCGCGCCGGGATAGATCACAATGGCATTACGACCACTGGGATCTACCTGAATCAACGCGTGCCCAGAGCCATCCTCAAGCTGCACTATTCCCTGGGTATTCACTCCCGCATCGTCCAGCGCCTGGAGCAATACCGCTCCGTCCGTACCAACTGCTCCAAAGTGCATTACATCCGCACCGGCTAAAGCGGCGGCTATGGATTGATTTAAACCCTTGCCTCCGGGGTGCACTGCGCGACTGGAACTACTGATGGTTTCTCCAGCGGCAACTATGTTTGGTACCTGATATACCCAATCAATGCATAGTGAACCGAAATTTATCAGTCTCGACATCGGTAACGACCACTCACGAGAATTTAAGCTGGATGAGACATCTCTGCAGCAGCATCCTGCACAGCCCTGACAATCTTGTCGTAGCCAGTACAGCGGCATAGGTTACCGGCAAGCCAATAACGAATCGTGGTTTCGTCTGGATTGGGGTGCTTATCCAATAGTGCTTTGGCAGCCACAATGAATCCGGGGGTGCAAATACCGCACTGCAGAGCTGCATGTTCCAAAAACTTACTCTGCAAAATATGCAGGCCAGACTCGCCCGCGATCCCCTCAATGGTCTCTATGTGCGCATCCTGCGCTTCGGCTCCCAGCATTAAGCAAGCGCAAACCAGACGTTCACCCACCAAAATTGAACAGGCACCGCAATCCCCGGTACCACATCCTTCCTTGGTTCCGGTAAGACCGAGTTCGTCTCTCAGCACGTCTAGCATTGATTGATTCGGCTCACAAAGATACTCGCGGGCCTCACCATTAATGGTCGTTGTTACGTGTAGTTTTGTCATGTTACTGCCCTAATGCTCGATCTCGTGCCACTGCAAGTGCGCGTCGGCACAAAACACCGACTACTTTTCGTCGATAAACGGCAGACCCCCGCTTATCTGATATGGGTTGTGCTGCCGCCTGACAAGCCGCGCCTGCTTGCTGCAATGCCGCTTCGTCCAATGTGGTGCCAATCAATGCCTCTGCGGCCTCTCCGACCAGTAAAGCGGTCTTGGCAACGGCGCCTATTGCCACCCTAGCAGCGACACATTCAGCGCCATCAAGGGATACTGATACGCCAACTCCTGCCACTGCAATGTCCATTTCCGTACGCGGCGTAAAGCGCAGGTATGCATCTTTCGTGGAAGCCTGAGGACGTTGCAACTTCACCCCCAACAAAAATTCTCCGGCGGCTAAGGCATTTTGGCCTACCCCGGTCACAAAATCCTCTACCGCAAGCTCTCGGGATCCGTTCGCTGTCGCAATATCACACACTGCCCCGGCAGCAATGAGCGCAGGTATGCTATCGCCAGCAGGTGATGCATTGCACAAATTCCCACAAACCGTTGCTCGACCCTGAACTTGAGTTGATCCGATTAAATCAGCCGCTTCTAGCAGCCCTGGGTAGAGCGCCTTCAATTCGGCATGCTCCTGCATTTGTGCACTCGGCACCGCTGAGCCAATGTAGATGTGCTCGGCACCCACTTCTAAGCGGTTGGTTTCCTCGAGCCGCTTGATATCGATAATTGTACGAGGCTCCCGGTTAACACTGCGCATCTGCACCATCACATCGGTGCCACCAGCCAGAATCTGAGTAGGTTCACCGCTACGCGAATGGTCATCCAGTAGGGTTAATACTTCGCTTACAGAAGTCGGCGCGGCATATGCAAAAGCTGTCATTCTCTCTCCAAGATCTTCTCCGTAGCGTGGAATCTAACATGGGTCTGATAGTTTGGGCAGCACTCGACGGCAATCTTGGCATTTCGGCTGCGGATGGCCTTTATTGGCTGCTATGATCATCGCTCTTTCGCTTGAGAGCTAGGCTGACCTGATGCAACGCAACTTCATGAATTCATACACTGAAATAGACACCCCGGCTCTACTAAATGACCATTATGAAATTATTCAAGATCGGTGGGATCAGGCGCTGACCGCATGCCAACTTGATGTGGTCATACTGCATGCTGGCGCAGCTCGGTTTTATTTTGAGGATGACCAAGGACCTAGATTTCAAGCCAACCCCCACTTACTGCAATGGGTCCCTCCTGAGTATGCTGTTGCGNACAGTTGCCTGATGCTCACCCCCGGCCAAAAGCCCTGCCTANTGTTCTATCAGCCTGAAGATTATTGGCACACCACACCTGCAGCACCGGAGCATCTGTCAGCCTATTTGGACATCAAGGTATTTCCAACCCATGGCGAGCTAAAAAATTACTGTGCTGACCATGCNCATANCTGCNCAACAGACCCCANGCGCATCGCANATATCGGCGAAGTGACGGATCAGACACAGCTACAATCAGAATGGCAAACCAATCCGCCCCAGCTCGTTCATCGGGCGCACTTTGCGCGCGCAACAAAGACTGAGTACGAACTTGCAGCTATGCGTAATGCCTCGCGCATGGGTGCCTTAGGGCATAACGCTGCCGCTAAGTGCTTTACCGACGGTGGCAGTGAATTTGATGTACATATGGCTTATTTGCAGGCCAGCGCNCAAAACGAAACNGCGNTGCCCTATGGCAANATCGTGGCGCAAAACGAGAANGCGGCTTTTCTGCACTATCAACTACAAAAACGNGAGNGTGCGNCTGTCCAACACAGTCTCTTGATCGACGCAGGCGGCGCGTTTCGTGGCTATGCAAGCGACATCACGCGGACCTATGCAAAAGCAAACCCTGGCAACGAGGCGAATTCGGTTTTTCTGGAATTGCTTGAACGCATGCAGGTTCATCAGGATAAATTGATCGCGGCGATCGCACCTAAGCAAAGCTATATTGCCCTGCAACAGCTCATGCACCAACAGCTTGCAGACATTCTCGTGGATACCAATATTCTGCAATGCTCAGCTGCAGAAGCCTTCGAAAGCCACATTACTGAAGCTTTTTGTCCCCATGGTCTGGGGCATCTCTTGGGACTTCAGGTACATGATGTTGGCGGGCAGCAAATCAGCGCGACTGGGGAGCTCCTGCCGCCGCCAGAGAATTATCCCAGTCTGCGATTTACTCGGCCCATCACCCAAGACATGGTCCTAACCGTTGAACCTGGGGTGTACTTTATTCCCGCGTTACTGAATAACTATCAATCCAAGGATCAGCGTTTTAATTGGGCGCTGATCGAGTCGCTTAAATGCTATGGAGGCATTCGCATCGAGGACAATGTCCGGGTACTGGCTAGGGGCGTAGAGAATCTCACCAGAGACGCGTTTGCAGCGATCCCGTCCGAAGGCCATAAATAATGGAGAACACGCTAACACCAGAGCGACTATTCGCGGAACCCGCGTTACGCCCGGCACAACCCTCTCAATTCAAAATATCCCCGTGCGGAAAATACGTAAGTTTTCTGCAACCAAATGCCTCCAACATAAGCACTCTGGATCTTTGGATTTTCGATCGCGCATCGGAGCAAAAATTTTGCCTGCTTGCGGCGGCAACGCTGGCCGATGAGGAAAAAGAAAACATTAGCGCACTATCGCCGACCGAACGCGCAGAGCGGGAGCGCAGACGCCAGTTTACGCAAGGCATCACCGAATATTTCTGGCGACCGAATACAACATCTATCGTGGCCTGTATCGACGGACAGGCATTTCTGGCTGATATCGAACAATCGGCACCAACCCTTATGACCGACCGCGTTAAGCGGCAAGCAGCATTCAGCATAAGTCCAAACGGCGAGTTTTTAAGCTATGTTCGGGATGGGGACCTCTACTATCGCAATCTAGGAGATCCCAGCCAGGCCGAACACCGTGTGACAGACGACGCGTCGGCAACGCTGCTCAATGGCGCCGCGGACTTCTTAGCGGCGGAAGAAATGCATCGCTTCAAGGGTCATTGGTGGTCTGCTGATGAGTCCTTACTATTCTTTAGCAAAGTCGACGACAGTAAAGTTGCAGTAAGCAATCGCTTAGAGGTGGACGCCAATGGCAGCCGCACCATTGCACAACGATACCCCTATGCTGGCGCCACTAATCCGTCGGTATCACTTTGGCAATACGAGCTGGCAACAGGCCAACAACAGGAAATTTGGCGCGACAGTCCAGAGCAGGCCTATCTTGCTCGGGTGAATGCGGATACGACTGGCCTATACATTCAGTACCAAGATCGGCTCCAGCAAACTCTAGTTATCCTGCACAAGAACTATATAGATTCGCAATGGCATACCTACCACACTGAACATTCAAAAACCTGGATCAACCTCACTGACGACTTTATTGAGCTACCTAGCGGCGGTCACGCCTTTACCACGGAATCAAGTGGACGACGCCAAGTCATACTCATCAACGCGCCGAACGCCCCCAAAAACCTTATAAGCCCAACCCACATTAACCAATTAATTGGCGCTGATGGCGAGCATATTTACGCCTGCGGCTGGCAGGAAACTCCTATCGAGAACCACCTATTCGCTATCCCCCTGGACGGCGGTGGGTTTGCGCAAATTACCAGCGAGCCGGGATGGCATGACTTTTCATTAAACGCCCCTCAAGGGCTATTTCTGGATCGCTTTACCAATGACAAGATGCCTCTGCGGGTGCAACTGAAAACGATCGGCACTGAGCTCAAGGCGCAAGTCTTATTCGAAGAACAGATTAACAGTGACCATCCCTACCACCCCTTCGCAAACAATCACGTTGCCTGTGAATTTGGATCGGTCGTAACCTCCGACCAGCAGGACTTGCATTTCCGACTGACGCCACCTTTGTCTGCAGAGGGTAAGCACCCGGTCATCGTCTATGTGTACGGCGGCCCAGGCGCACAAAAAGTGCGTAAAGAGTGGAGCCCACTATTACTGCAGCTGTTCGCTCATTACGGTTTTGGCGTTTTGGAATTAGACAACCGCGGNTCGAGTAATCGCGGACGGAATTTTGAAGCGCCAATTTACCAAGCAATGGGCACTGTTGAGGTAGAAGATCAATTATTGGGCGTCGAACTACTTAAGTCTGTGCCCTGGGCGGATATCGACAACATAGGCATTTTTGGTCACAGCTACGGTGGCTACATGACTTTGATGTCGCTGTGTAAAGCCCCGGGCATCTTCAAGGCCGGGGCCGCTGTCGCTCCTGTAAGTGACTGGGCGCTTTACGACAGCCACTACACGGAGCGTTATATGGGCTTACCTCAGGACAGCCCGGAGGCCTATAAGCAAAGTGGGGTTATTGCTCATCTGGAGAATCTTGCAAGCCCATTACTGCTGATGCACGGCATGGCCGACGACAATGTTCTATTCACCCACAGCACCTTGATCATGTCGGAATTGCAGAGGCTTGGAAAACAATTTGACTTAATGACTTATCCCGGCGCAAAACATTCTATGCAAGAAACCCACGTCTCCACACATCGATTCACCACGATTTTGAATTTTTTCGCGCGCCACCTTAAGCAAGGAACAGACGACTGAAATTAGCACTTGTGGCCTGCGCCAAATCATCAACATCAATGCCCCTGAGCTGGGCCAGAAAGCTTGCCGTATCTGCTACAAAGGCGGGCTCGTTCTCCTTGCCGCGATGAGGCACCGGTGCTAACCAGGGCGCATCTGTTTCGATGAGTAGCCGATCAAGTGGCACTTTCTCCGCAACCGCTCTAACGTTTTCTGCCTTGGCAAATGTCACGATACCGGAAATGGATATGAAGTAACCTAGTTCTATGGCGCGCTCGGCCATCTCCCAGGACTCGGTAAAACAGTGCAATACACCTCTAACCTTTGGGAAGTTTTCCAGCATCTTCAAGGTATCGCTCTGGGCATCCCGAGTATGGATCACCACGGGCAGATCAAACCGCTCAGCCAAGTCCATTTGGTGCTCAAACGCCTGGAGCTGCATCCGATGTTCTTCCGCACTATCAGCGGTCTTGTAATCCAATCCGGTTTCACCCACAGCCACCACGCCAGGCGTCAGTAATTTTTCTTCTATCCAGGCATATTCTTGCTGCACGCTCTGGGGGTGCATGCCCACACTTGCCCAAACATCATCATGGGTTTGGGCGATCGCCAAGACCTCATCTATGCCCGCTTCATCTACACCAATGCATAAAATCCCCTTAACACCGCAGTTTCGTGCCCGCTCTAAGGCCTTGCTAGCTGATTGCAGGTAATTTAGGTGACAGTGAGAATCAATAAACATATGACGGGATTCTGAACGAATTTAACTTGTCTTTTGCTTATAACTCAAAAGAGCAAACCACTGGGCAAGCAGCTTCTCGAGCAGCAATTGGACGTTCACAGAGTTGGAGGACTGCAGGGCTATTCTCACCTGATTAATTTCGTTGATGAAGGCTAAGGTCTGTTTGTCGGCCGTGTGTTTCTGCTGCGCTAATAACAAGCGCACCCAGCGCCCCAATACATCCACGACATCCGACTTTAACAGCGCCGCCACGCCGTCTGCCGGATCCGCTGCACGCTCTAACGCCAGTAACCAACCACGCAGATTAAAATCTTGAGCTGCGCTAAGCGCCAGTGGNGCACCACCCGCCTCTGCTAAATCAGCCTCGCTAAAGTCCACNNCCTGATCTGCCAACCAGCGCGTTGCAAGACCAATATCTTTGTCCATTACGAAGCGCTGGCAGCGACTTCGCACTGTCGCCATCAGCCGGCCCCAATAGGGTGTCACAAGCATGATATGCGTATTCAGCGGCGGTTCTTCTAACATCTTGAGTAATGCGTTAGCGGAATTCTTATTCATCAAATGTGCATCCANGACGCAGGCNACCTTGCGCACGCTGATTTGCGGTGTCTGCACTGCAAATTGAGTGAGTCTCCTGATGGCTTCTATTTTGATCACCGCGCCGTCTGGGCGCACCCAGCAGAAATCCGGATGTGCCACCTCATGGGGCGGCAGNTCTGTGGTAATGCCTACCAATTCAGCGGCACATCGAGCCAATAACGACTCACCACCCCAACCCTCATCACAACTCAGCGCTATTGCTGACGGCAGGCGGGCAGAACCTGCCAGCCCGACCATTTGCGCAACGGTNGCATCGTGCCAGGGAAATTGCCTATACATGCAATGCTAGCCTCGCCAACGTCGAATNAGGTCAGTGACATGGGCCTCGATCTGTGCAGCAACACCGTCTACGCTTTGTTCTGCGTCAATGATGCGAAAACGTGCTTGTTGCGCAGCACGCTCAAGGTAACCGGCTCGAACCCGTTGGTAAAATTCTCGNTGTTCAGATTCCATNCGGTCTTTCGTNCGTTCTTGCATGCGCTGCTCTGCAACTTCTGGCGCTAGATCCAATAACAATGTNAGATCTGGCTGCAGCCCATTCTGCACCCAACTCTCTAGCGCGCTAATGTGTTCTNTGTTGAGTCCGCGACCGTAACCCTGATAGGCATAGGAGGCATCTGTAAAGCGATCACAAACCACCCATTGACCGAGCGCCAAAGCAGGCCGAATCACCTGCTCCAAATGCTGAGTGCGCGCCGCAAAGACAATGAGCAATTCGGTCATGCCNCTGACCTCTTCCTCTCGCACCGCCAACATAGCCTCACGCAACGCTTCAGCTAATGGTGTGCCGCCCGGCTCACGGGTACGGATAAAAGGCACTTTGTTCGCTTCTAACAGCTCGCAGACGAACTCGATATTGGTGGTTTTACCGACGCCCTCTGAACCTTCTAAGGTNATAAATTTTCCGTAATCATCGGCCATAACCGCGCCTTTCTAGCAGATTTAGTTGAGCTTAGTGCCTTGTAACAAAAATTTCCTCACGGCCGCATTGTGCTCGCCTAAGGTACGCGAAAACTGCGATGTACCGTCCCCCCGCGCGACGAAATATAAGTAATCACCACTNNTCGGTTGTGCTGCCGCCAGNAATGAATCAAAAGACGGCAAGGCAATCGCGGTCGGCGGTAGGCCCTTGATTTTGTATGTATTAAACGGTGAATCCATCCGCAGATCTCGAGATCGAATGTCCCCGTCGAATTCGTCGCCAATTGCATAGATCACTGTAGGGTCTGTCTGCAATCGCATATTGCGCTGTAAACGGTTATGAAAGACCTGGCTAATAGTGCGCCGATCACTTTCTCTACCACTCTCTTTTTCGATGATCGACGCCAAAATCAGTAATTCNGCAGGGGTAGCCAACTGCGTCAGCGCACTCCTCTGCTGCCAAGCTGTANTCAGCTTAGTCATCATCGCTTTGTGCGCTAGCATCAGCACATCACTGACTTTCGTGCCTTTTACCACCAAGTAGGTATCAGGGAAAAAATAGCCTTCAGCAAAGGGTGCTGACAGGTTAAGCCGCCCTAACACTGCATCCAAGTCGCTATTAATGAAACCAATGCCTAGATCGTCGACTAGGAATTCGTTAGTACGTAGCGCTTTTAGCACTTGGCTTAACTGCGCACCCTCAGGCAACTGTATCGGGTGNAGTACAACTTGACCGGTTGCAAATAGAGTCAACAAACCAGCCGGCGAAACCCGCCGCGGAAGATCATATTCCCCTGCCTGCACAGCCACATCCAGATTAGTCAAACGCGCATACAGGGAGAACAACCTTGGACTCTGTATNATGCCTNGTTGATGCAGTTCTGCGGTAACCTGNGCAAACGGCTGNCCTGCTTGAACCTCATAGCGNACTGACGCATTGAGGACGCTAGGGCGCTCGGCCCANGCCAACAGCCCAAAATATGCGGCCACAATGAATAAGCCAATGCTGATNACACCGGCCGCTAGACGGACAANAGTCGCCTTGCGAGNAATGCCGCTATCTAGCTGCAGAGCGTTCAAGAGTTTCACATACGGCTAAAAATCAGCGTGCCGTTTGTACCGCCAAAACCAAAAGAATTCGTCGCCGCATGACTTAGTGCTGTTTGTCGGGCTTCGTTGGGCACGTAATCTAGATCACAACCCTCGCCAGGATTCTCTAAATTTATTGTCGGCGGTAGCACTTGGTCAGTTAATGCTTTGATGGTGAAGATCGCNTCCACTGACCCAGCCGCGCCTAAAAGGTGGCCAATCATGGATTTAGTCGAACTAACACACAGCTCCGTATCAGCTCCAAATACTGACTTAACNCCCTCGGTTTCGGCCACGTCCCCTAACGGCGTAGAAGTCCCATGAGCATTGAGATAACCAAGATCCTCGGGGTTCAATTGCGCATCGTTAAGAGCATTCTGCATTGCCGCAGCACCGCCCTCACCGGACTCTGCTGGCCCCGTGATATGAAACGCATCGGCACTCATACCAAAACCAGTAAGTTCCGCATAAATTTGCGCACCACGCGCCTTCGCTCTTTCATACTCCTCGATTACNAGCACACCGGCACCTTCACCGAGGACAAAGCCGTCACGATCTGCATCCCAAGGGCGGCTCGCTGCGGTAGGGTCTTCGTTTCTTGTTGATANCGCTTTCATTGAGTTGAAGCCTGCAACGGTAATTGGCGATGTCGCAGANTCAGCGCCACCCACNACCATNACATCGGCTTCACCGTATTGGATCATACGGGCACCAAAACCAATATTGTGGGTACCGGTAGTACAAGCAGTGACCACAGCAAAGTTAGGGCCCTTAAAGCCCCATTCTATGGACACGTTACCCGAAATCATGTTGATCACCACACCGGGTATAAAGAAAGGAGATACCCTGCGCGGCCCGCTCTTGACCAAGGTAGCATGGGTATTTTCAATGGTTTCAATGCCGCCGATACCCGATCCGATCGCCACGCCTATGCGATCTGCGTCATCCGGGTGAGCTGTAAGCCCAGCATCTTTAATCGCTTGGGTTGCTGCAGCGACACCCAACTGAATGAACCCATCCATCCGACGGGCTTCCTTAGGATTCATGTATTCGCTGATATCAAAATCAACGACGCTGCCACAAATCTTCACCCCAAAGGCCTCAGTGTCGAAACCTTCATTAATGCGGATGCCNCTGNGACCGGCTATTGCTGCTTGCCAAGAAGTATCAACACTATGGCCGATTGGAGACACCATCCCCATTCCAGTAACAACAACCCTACGTCTAGTCATAAATTCTCTCTCGCTTCATGCGCATCTCGGTCACAAATAAACCACATATTGCTTGGCCTGTCTGCACACCAGCGTGTTTATTCGAGCGCTCACCAAAAACGCACGTACCTCAGGGTCTCAGAACCCNGGTTCCGCGCGGTCGGATCANAAAGGTAAGGGCCGATAGGCCTAGCAAAAGAATGGGACGCTCATTATNTGAGCGCCCCTAATCAATTATTGATGAGCCAGTATGTAATCTATGGCTTCTTTGACCGTGGTAATTTTCTCGGCTTCTTCGTCGGGGATTTCGGTTTCGAATTCCTCTTCCAAAGCCATTACAAGCTCCACAGTATCCAAGGAATCAGCGCCCAAGTCTTCAACGAAGGAAGCATCACTGCTTACCTCTTCTTCCTTAACGCCGAGCTGCTCGCAGATAAGTTTTTTTACTCTTTCCTCAACATTACTCATGCTAAAGACATCTCCTGATGGTTCCTAGATTCGAGGCCGGGGGATTCTATAGAGCCAGTTTTGGCAATTCAATAATCAATTTCACGAAAATTTTACGTTGCTCTTCAACTTTTGGAAGACTAGTTGAGGAACATTCCACCGTTTATGTGGATTGTCTGCCCNGTTATATAGGCCGCTTGGTCACCACTCAAAAAGCTAACTGCCGCCGCTATTTCCTTTACGTCACCCATTCTACCCAGTGGAATTCTAGCTAACATCCCAGCGCGNTGCTCGTCGCTCAGGGCAGCTGTCATGTCTGTTTCGATGAATCCCGGCGCTAATAAATTAACGGTAATGCCGCGCGAGCCTANTTCCAGCGCTAACGAACGGGTAAAGCCCTCAAGCCCCGCCTTGCTGGACACATAATTTGCTTGGCCTGGATTACCGAGTCTCGCCACCACAGAGCCAACATTGATGACCCTCCCCCAGCGCGCCTTGACCATATTTCGCAGCGCAGCCTTNGTCACACGNAANGCCCCGTTTAGATTAGTATCCACCACCTCTTGCCACTCGTCTGCCGACATCCGCAGCATCAAATTATCTNNCGTCACTCCAGCATTATTAACAACCACCAAAGGCGCCGGCCCTCTCTCGAGTATTTCCGTAAACCCTCGATCTACAGATTCTTGATCTTGCACCTGCAATACCAAGCCATGTCCCTGNNCCNNTAACTGCTCAGATATTGNTGCCGCTCCAGACTCGGATGTTGCGGTGCCATAGACAAAAAAACCCTGGCCGGCCAACTCCGCGGCAATTGCNGCACCNATGCCTCTACTTGCACCAGTAACCAGTGCTGTTTTTGACTCCATCAGATCGCCTCTACTTACATGGACTTAGATTTCAACCGCGCTCTGCATACCGTCCTGGGAAGACAAGCTGACTGCAGGGGTACCGCGCGCGATTCGCTTTACCAACCCACACAATACATTGCCCGGGCCGGACTCTATGAATTGTTCAGCACCCTCGCTCAAGAGCTGCTCGATGCTTTCCGTCCATCGTACCGGGGCGGATAACTGCGCCACTAAATTGGCGCGTATTTCCTGTTCATCAACTGCAACCCTTGCGTGTACATTCTGCACAACCGGCGTTGTGGGCATGCGCACTGGAATCGCACTCAGGACTGCTGAAAACTCCTCTGCGGCTGGCTCCATTAGTGGCGAATGAAAGGGACCACTTACATCCAGCGCTAATGCTCGCTTGGCGCCAGCATCCTTACACGCTTGAATTGCATCCGCTACTGCAGCCTTTTCGCCGGCAATGACAATTTGTCCTGGGGCGTTGTAATTAGCAGCAGTAACAACACCGGCAACAGCAGCGCAGCATTCCTGCACTTGGGCGTCGTCCAGGCCCAGAATCGCGGCCATTCCGCCTTGACCACTGGGTACCGCTTGCTGCATCAGCTCACCTCTTTTGCGCACTAAGTGCACGCCATCTGCAAAGGAAATCGCACCGGCGCATACCAGTGCAGAATATTCCCCAAGGCTGTGGCCAGCCATGGCCTGAACCTCTAACGGTTGCGCTCGCAGCGCCTGCAAAGCCTCCCATAGAGCCACACTTGCGGTTAATAGCGCTGGCTGAGTATTTTCTGTCTGACCTAAAACGTCGGCGGGACCCTCTTGTACCAGTTGCCACAGATCAAATGACAAAACCTCAGAGGCCTCAGCAAATCTCTGTTGCACAATCGGGCTATGTTCTGCCGCTTCCGCGAGCATGCCAACAGACTGTGAGCCTTGTCCTGGAAACATAGTAACGATGCTCATTATCGAACTCCTTGGCCAATTTATTGGTGAATTGTTGATAATTTAACGAAAGACGGCGCTGGGACCTAGCGCTTGGGCGAAAAGTGCTGGCTCAGGGCCCGATGGGAAGCCCTATATTTGGCAACTACTGTGTGATTTGAAGGCCATGAAGCGAAACACCGAGGCCTTGGCCTGAGACCTACCGCGGAAAGGATCGCTGTCCAGACGGCACGGCGATCCATTTTTTTCCGGTAATGTTTTACTTTTTATCGGGCATTACTTGTCGACCGCGGTAAAACCCATCGGCACTTACGTGATGTCGTCGATGCGTTTCACCAGAGGTTGGTTCCACAGACAATGTCGGATTTGCCAGAGCATCGTGGGAACGTCTCTGACCTCTGCGAGAACGAGTGACCTTACTTTTTTGCACAGCCATGTTTGCTTACCTTCTAAACTATTTAGTTGATTCGTTTTGTTAAACCTAATGCATTCGGGTTCATAGAACCTCGAATAGCTAATCTATTTCTTGATCGCCCCGATCTTTTTCAAGTCCATTGTTTGCGACCAACTCTCTTAAACCCTGAAACGGCAATTGCCGATCACTCGGCAAGTCCTCTGTCGCTTTGCCNTCTTTATCAACAAAGCGCAATTCAGGCATATTCGCGCATTTTTCGTCAAAACATACCNGCCGAGGTAATCCGAGAATCAGTTCATCCTCAATCAGCTCNGCAACGTCAAGATGCTGCCCAGCTGCGACGATTATATGNTCCACTTCACTACTGCTCGCANACGACCGCTCGGTCCATTCGTTAGCCTGCTGCTCATCAAAGGCAACTANAGCCTTGAACGCCATGNTCAAGGGCCAAACCACCGACTCGTTGCACAAATGACAATCGACATCGATCCTAGAACTGATTTCCGCAGCGACACAAATTCTGCCCTGATCGTCTAGTCGAAAATGCGCTTCAACCTTGACNTCCTCAGTCAGCTTGCATGCCGCCGTAAAACGCGGCAGTTCGTCAGCAGCAACCATACGGTTCACTACGCCGTTCTTTTGCGCGAGGCTTTTATAACTTGAGTTAGCCAATAATAGCCCTTGAGCCAGCCCGAAGCGGGCGCAATCATAGGTATCTGAAAACCTTGTGTAAAGTGGCTGTCTAAATGAACACTAAAATCGTTCTCGCTTCAGCATCAAAATACAGAGCTGCATCATTGCAGCGTCTTGGCCTGAAATTTTCTCAGCAGCCAACTGCGATCGATGAAACTCCACGAATGAGCGAGACACCAGCGAGCCTTGCTGCACGCCTGGCTAACGAAAAAGCTCAGAAGCTAGTCGCGACCCAGGCAAACGCCATCATCATCGGTTGTGATCAAACAGGTAGCTGTAATGGCCGACTGTTGCACAAACCCGGCAATGTAGAGGCGGCCCAAGCGCAACTTGCGCAGATGAGTGGCCAACGGGCGATGTTCTATACAGCGATGACCGTGATCCATGTAGTCGATGGCACAGTAGCAACATTGACCCATGATCTGGATACCACAGAGCTGCAACTACGCACNCTCAGCCACGAGCAAATCGCAGCCTACGTGGCCCAGGATAATCCCATCGATTGCGCCGGCTCTTTTAAAATTGAATCTTTGGGCATCATTCTTTTTAGCGCCGTGCATTCCTCGGACCCAAGCGCGCTAGAAGGCATTTCGCTGGTCCAATTAACCACACGATTGCTGGATTTGGGTGTACCGCTAGGAACTATCTAGATTTTACTTGAGGGTCGTCCAAAACGCTGTCATATCGTCTGGGATCGGCGCTTGAAAATCCAACCGATCGCCACCAATCGGAACCACCAGCCTACTCGCATGCAAACATAAGCGCGGGGCTATTAATTCCGCTTCTGCAGAATACTTGTCGTCACCTAAAATCGGATGCTGTTGGGACTGTGTATGCACGCGAATTTGATGCGTACGTCCAGTGTGGAGAGAAGCCGCCAGATGTGTGGCCGTTTGCTTTTGGGCAGCAATTGCAAAATCCGTGCGCGCTAATTGACCAGTCGACGAAGTGCGCACTCTTCGCTCACCCCAAGCAGTTTCGTAACGTTGCAATCGTAGTGACACAGTTCGGGTAGATTTTGGCCATGCGCCCGCCACATAGAGGTCATACTTCTTTTTCACGATGCGCTCTCTGAATGCTGCCTGCACTTCGGTCAATACCGAGCGGCGTTTACAAAGCAATAAACAACCTGACGTGTCACGATCAATGCGATGGGCTAATTCTAATTTAGGTGCTCGCCGAAAGGCCCGAAATAGCTCAATAATGCCATTAGTGATCGAACTGCCTCCGTGTACAGCAAAGCCTGAGGGCTTGTTTAAAACAATAAGGTCAGCATCTTCATAGAGAATAGCTGCCTCCAGCAGAGCTACCGTAGCATCTGCCATTTGTACCGGTTGTTCTGCTTTAACAGTAACGGGTGGAATACGAATTCGATCACCGAGTTGCAGCCTATGACTAGGCTTTATCCGTCCTCCATTAACGCGCACCTCGCCGGAGCGTAAAATCTTATAGATACGCTGTCGGGGCAGCCCTTTTAACGAGCGTAACAAAAAGTTATCGATGCGCTGCCCTGCGTCCTCGGCATCAGTGATGTCTACATACTCTACTGGCATCGTCCTCTACTCGAGCAAAAAATTTAATTGTTTGAAGGGGTTAGCAATCGCTGTTAGACTTCGCGCGTTCAGTTGGGATGGCATCACGACGAGTACATTGCAACTTGATTGCACGTGAACATCGGAAATGCTGGCAGTATTGTAGCAGTTAGGGCGTAAATTCTAACTTTCCAGACCGAATAAGATGAATTGAATGCAGTGGGCTTAACAGCCCGCCTTGCAAAGAATGATACGGCGCTATTAGCGCTGCGTAATAATTTAATAGCGAAGAAGTAGAGTAACCGCTAAAGGTACCCAGTCCGGCCTCACAGCATTGATTGGGTATGAAAGACGGCATAAGAGCATCCATAGGACCTTTCTTAGGGGCAATTCGCTGATATCGGATTTCCCCGTGGACGTAAGTTCTAATAACGTCCCCTAGGCCTCATGCCAGCCCTCTTTCTGGTCGCGGACTGGTGTCCGCCGTAGATAAAAGAATTTGTTAACAGNTCAGCGCCTAGAACATTGTTTTNNATAGAAGCATATGTGTGGATCTAGGTTGTGTCAGAGCCANCGGNGCTGAACAAACATTTAAAGTCTAAGGTCTATTGATGGCTGATAAGACTTTCTTGCTCAATCAAGGATAGCCNGCTGTCCGGCGATTGCGAACGCTACGACCAGATTGACTCTTTCANTACTCCTTCGCCCAAACACTGATGTGCNCTTTGCCCATCGGACGGAGAACATGATGAAAAGAATGCTAATCAATGCCCGCCAACCGGAAGAGGTGCGGATTGCACTGGTTGATGGTCAAAAACTTTACGACCTGGATATCGAAAACCGCTCAAGAGAGCAGAAAAAATCCAGCATCTATAAAGCCAAAATCACTCGGGTAGAACAAAGCCTAGAAGCCGCTTTTGTGGATTTTGGGGCCGAGCGCCACGGCTTCTTGCCACTGAAAGAAATAGCTCGTGAATACCAACAAAAANGTGGCGACGGTATTCGCGAAGGCACCGAAATAATCGTTCAGGTAGAGAAGGAAGAACGCGGCAATAAGGGCGCAGCGTTGACCTCTTACCTTAGCCTNGCCGGTCGATACATGGTTCTGATGCCTAACAATCCGAGGGCGGGTGGTATATCTCGGCGNATCGAAGGTGATGATCGCGACGANCTTCGNCAAGCGATGGCGCAATTAGAGATCCCTGAGGGCATGGGCGTTATCGTCCGTACCGCTGGCGTTGGCAGAAGCAGCGAAGAGTTAAACTGGGACCTTTCTTACTTACTGCAGCTCTGGCAGGCAATCAAAANTGCGGCAAACACCGAGCAAACACCGTCNTTACTGTACCAAGAGAACAGCGCGGTACTGCGCGCCGTTAGAGACAATTTACGCCCAGATATTGGCGAGGTNCTGATCGAGGGTGAAGCCGCTTTTCAGGAGGCTTCAGCNTTTATTGCTCAGGTAATGCCTAATTACTCTGACAAAGTTAAGGCGTACGACGACCCAATTCCGTTATTTAGCCGGTATCAAATCGAAAGCCAAATAGAAACCGCCTACGAACATACGGTTAAGCTGCCATCCGGCGGTAGCATAGTTATAGATCCTACCGAGGCGTTGGTATCCATCGACATCNACTCAGCCCGCGCCACCAAGGGTTCGGATATCGAAGAAACCGCCCTAAATACCAATTTGGAAGCGGCGGATGAGATCGCCCGACAGCTCAAAATACGCGACATTGGCGGCCTCGTAGTAATTGATTTCATCGATATGATGAACACCAAGAACCAGCGCGCGGTTGAAAATCGCATGCGTAACGCATTGGAGTCTGACCGAGCACGCATTCAAACCGGACGCATCTCGCGTTTTGGTTTAATGGAAATGAGTCGACAGCGACTCCGTCCCTCGCTAGAAGANATAAGTACTGAATTGTGCCCACGCTGTAATGGTCAGGGACGAATTCGTGANACCCGATCGCTGGCGCTAGCAATCCTGCGTGTTATGGAAGAGGAATCNCTNAAGGAACGCAGCGCGGTGATTCGCGTCCAGGTGCCTCTTGCCATCGGCGCNTTCCTGTTAAATGAGAAACGCCGTGACCTCGCTGAAATTGAGAAGCACAGTAAGACACATATTGTGATTATTCCAAATTCAAACTTGGAAACACCCCACTACTTAGTTGAACGATTGCGCGATGACCACGTGGAGGAAGAAGGCGATATTCCTAGTTATACCCTTTCCGAACTGGCTAATCAGGCTGCAGCCCAAGAACTGCCAGAGGAAACTGCACTACCACAGCATCCCCAAGCAGCAGTGAAGGCACAAATTCAGCCGCGTGAACCGGCTCCCAAGGTCGATCCTGTCAAAGATAAAAAGCCCGGACTACTGAGCAGGATATTTAAAAGTCTGTTCTCAGATGAAGTAACCGAGCCTGACAACGAACGAACCCGTAACCGCAACAAGTCGACTCGATCTAATACTTCGCGCAATTCTCGTAAGCGCCGCGACGACGGTCATGGTCGCGGTGACAACAATCGTAAACGGGAGCGTAACAATAATCGCTCGGACCAAGGCCGCAGCAATAACCAAGAACGCGACGACAAGCGTAAGAGCAAAACTGCTAACGAAGAGCGTAAAAATAACGGCCGGCAAAATTCTGGCACACAAGAGCGCAACGAAACCAAGAGCAGGAATAAGAATAGATCCGGGCGTGCCGAGGCACAGCAGGAGTTCGTAGCCGCATCACCCGAGGAGCGTCAACCTAGCTCAGAGGATTTGGCAAAGAGTAAGCGCCAGCCAAAGCGCGACCGCAGCGCCCCACCACGTGAAAAAGCGCCGCCCGTTCGTGCCGAGAAGCCTACGCCACCTAGCGAACCCGAGACGCCAGTCGTAGAGGCTGCTGCTGAGATAAAAAGCAACGAGACGGCCGCGGCTAACGAAACCACAACTACACCTGCTGCCGAGCGACCGAGCCGTGCAGGTAACGATCCGCGCAATAAAAACAAAGCTCCTGCAACAGCAGCGGTTCAAACTGCTCCAACATCATCGGACGAAAACGACACGCAANCCGCTGATGCGGCAAAGCTTGAAGCCCAGGCACCGGAGACGGCGGTCGATGATCAGGNCGTAACTCAGGCTGACAGCAACAACCAAGCTGCAGAGGTGGCACCAAGCACCGACGAAACAGAGTCAGCAGAGATTGCAGGCGACGAAACGACCACTGAAACGCCAAGTGTTGCTGAAACCTCAACAACAGAAACAGCCACGGACGCTGAAACAGAAACGGAAACAGAGGCAGAAACAAAGATAGAAGTAGAAGNAGAANNAGAAGCANAAGCAGAAGCANAAGCAGAAGCAGAAGCAGAAGCAGAAGCAGAAGCANAAGCAGAAGCAGAAGCAGAAGCAGAAG
>NZEI01000026.1 GCA_002690405.1 Gammaproteobacteria bacterium | reverse complement strand
TGCAGCAAGCCGGAAAATTTTCGGAGGCTGCAATTGCTAATCAAAAAGCGGTAGAGCTATCGCCCCAAGATGCAGAAGCCCACAACAACCTAGGTAACGTGCTTAAAGCGCTGGGCAGATTGGATAAGGCTGAGGCAAGCTATAATAAGGCGCTGGCGATTAACCCCCGTTTTGCAGAGGCCCACGGAAACTTAGGAATCACGCTCCAACAAATGGGCAGATTAAATGAGGCTGAAGCAAGTTACACACGAGCCATCGCTTTGAAACCAGGATCGGTCGAAGCTCTAAACAATCTCGGAAGTGTACTCAGAGAGCTCGGTAGATTAGAGGACGCTGAATCGAGCTATAAAAAAGCGATAGCTTTGATGCCTAGTTTTGCGGAGGCCCACAATAACTTGGGAGCTATATTTAACGAATTGGGTAAGTTACAAGAAGCTGAAGCGAGTTACTTGGAAGCAATAGCCCTTAATCCTCGCTATGCCGTTGCGCACGCTAACTTAGGGACCACTCTTCAAGATTTGGGGAGATTCGATGAAGCTATGGCAAGTTATTCACAAGCCATACGGTGCAAGCCCGATTATGCCGATGCGCACCGACGTCTCTCGACGCTGAAGCATTTCAGTTCGAAAGACGAACAGTGCGCAAAAATGCAGGCGCTCTATGTTGACACTAATATTTCAGATGAGGAGCGTTGTCACATTAACTTCGGTTTAGCCAAAGCGTTTGAAGATTTACAGGACTACGAGCGAGCTTTTTCCCATTATCTTCAGGGCAATGCGCTTCGTAAAAAGTTGTTGGGCTACGACTTTAGTCAAGATGTTAACCTCTTTCGGCAGCTGAAAATGGGCTATCGACATATCGCGAAACATTCGTTGGCGCCTCATGCGTCGGAAGGCCAATACAAACCGATCTTTGTCGTTGGGATGCCCCGTTCTGGGACAACGTTGTTGGAGCAGATAATTTCAGCTCATTCTCGAGTTACAGCAGCCGGAGAATTGCCTTACGTGGCGCAATTCGGCTCGCCTATTGTTAGAGATCCGTCAGCGATAAACCAGAATACGTTACTTAAATTCAGGGATAATTACTTATCCAGGCTAAGAGATCGGTCCAGCGGTAACCGCATCATTACGGATAAAATGCCGCAAAATTTTTGCTTCATCGGGTTACTTACGGCCGCATTTCCAGAAGCAAAAATAATCCACATAAGACGAGAACCCGCCGCAGTGTGCTGGTCTAATTTCAAGCAGTATTTTGGCCCAAATGCGCTGGGCTATTGTTACGCCTTAGATGACGTTGTGAGCTATTACAAGCTCTACGAGGATTTGATGGAATTTTGGGGTCGCGTGCTCACTGACAGTATTTATACCGTGGACTATGAANAGTTGGTAGTGGATCAGGAGGAACAGACGCGCAAGCTAATAAGATATATAGGTTTGGAATGGGAAGACAAATGCCTATCACCTCATGAGAACGANAGCGGCGTAGCAACAGCATCAAACCTGCAGGTCAGAAAAGGCATTTATCAAGGCAGTTCGCAGCAATGGAAAAAATATGAAGCGATGTTGAGCGGCGCTTTTGACCAATTGCAGGGATCATGATGTTGGGCCGCGCTTGGGAAGTAAAAAGGATGATTTTGGAAAAGGTGGNANCGAGGTGCTCGTCAACCGGAGTGCTCCGCTAACCGTAGGATTTTTCTAAGGCATTGCACTAAGAGTATAAGCAATATGTCCCCTTTCGCNTGNTCTTATANGCTCTGCAGACTTGAGGATCACCTCAAGTTGGGCCTGATAACTCGCGGGCGATAGGATAGTTGTCACTAACCGGCTGTTTGTGTGGACGCTCACGAAGAATAAGGCGCAAATGCCGGCACCGCTAAACTCTATCACCAGCACGCTAAAGTTTAGTGATGCTTTNATCATAGCGGTGGTTACCCCCGCTANCGCGTTGAGCAAAAACAAAGCTNTCTAACCTCCGCCCCATAATAGCAGCAGTNTTTTGCATGTAGCGTCCCGCGTGCAGTTTCACCGCGGCAATGTTTATCGTCAGAGCCGACAATGGACGAATCGCATGAAAAAGAACTGCTTCAATTGTCGAGGCGCAAGTTGAACCGCTAGTTCGCGATAGATAAGCAGAAAGATTTTACGGTGCCAAGACCCTCAATGGGTCAGAATATCCCTATCGCGAGATCAGAGAATTACGAGTCATAATGCTAAAACACGACCCGAAAATATGTGCTGTACTGTTGGCTGGAGGTGCGGGAACAAGNCTGTGGCCGGTCTCTCGAGATCANCANCCCAAGCAGTTTTCGGCAGCGCTTGGAAATGCGTCGCAAACAATGTTGCAGCAAACGGCNCTCAGACTNGATTCTTTTAACGTGTCCNATTACTNGGCACTGTGCGGTGAGGANCACAGGTTCATTGTTGCCGAACAACTNAGAGCGATCGNCAAGTTAGGGCCCATNATNCTCGAGCCGGAGGGGCGCAATACCGCGCCAGCGATTGCNTTAGCGGCNCTGGCTGCAACAGCAGACGATGAGGACCCGATCCTGATTGTTATGCCGGCAGACCACAAAATTGAATCTGCNGAGNCCTTAAACAATGCTTTGAAACAGGCGCTTGATCTAGCCAGACGAGGAGATTTAGTAACCTTCGGTATCGTACCGAATGAACCTGCTACCGGTTACGGCTATATCCGGGNAGGTGAAAAAATAAATGCGCAGAGCTTCAAGGTNGGCGCGTTTGTAGAAAAACCGGATTTGGCAACGGCTACCAAGTTTATTGATGAGGGCGGATATTACTGGAACAGTGGCATCTTTGTTTTTAAAGCGAGCGTTTACCTAGCCGAATTAAAGCGCCATGCGCCCGAAATCTACTCTNCTTGTGTGCANGCCTATAGGTCNTCCGANGCGGATATGGATTTTATTCGCATTANTCGCGAAGCTTTCTTACGCAGCCCTAATCTGTCTATAGATCATGCGGTAATGGAGCATACCGAACTCGCCAGCGTTGTGCCCCTTGAGGCAGGTTGGAGCGACTTNGGCTCATGGAACTCAATTTGGAAGAATAGCGCCGTTGATCCCGATAAAAATGTGGTGCAAGGCAATGTCGTACTGCATGAAACGAAAGGAAGTTTGGTTGTGGCGCACAACAGACTGGTCGGAGTCGTGGGCATTAACGATACGGTGGTGGTGGAAACCAAGGATGCGGTATTAGTGTGCAATCAAAACCGCACGGAAGAGGTCAAAGCTTTAGTGCAAAAGCTTAATGAATCCGGTGCAAGCGAAGGCCAAATCCATCGAGAAGTTTTTCGACCNTGGGGCAAATACGACTGCATCGACCAGGGCGAANGCTACCAAGTCAAAAAGCTCACTGTCAGGCCGGGAGCTAAACTAAGCTTGCAGATACATCAGCATCGAGCAGAGCATTGGGTAGTGGTGTCTGGTACGGCTAAGGTCATAAAAGGCAGTGANGAATTTTTACTCAAAGAAAATGAGTCTACGTATATTTCGTTGGGTGAGGTGCATAGTCTCGAAAATGTTGGCCGCGACGATTTGGAGTTGATTGAGGTTCAGTCGGGGAATTATCTGGGCGAAGACGATATTGTACGGTTGGAAGACCGGTACGGTCGAAGGCCTTAGCGGTCTAAAGGATTAGCACCAAAGTAAAAATTACTTCTGCTAATAGGAGTCGTCATCAGTTTTTTACTGACACGAGTATCTCGTTTAGTTGGGTTTGATAGTAAGAAGGCGTCAGATACCTGCGCGTTAACCAAGTGCTTGCGTAGGCGGTAACAACGACTATGGCGCCATTAATGCCGGCACCCGTAAGCTCTATCACCAACAAGGTAAGAGTTAACGGCGCGCCAATTACTGCGGCGGTTACCCCGGCCAGTGCATTCACCAACAGCAGTGGTGTCCAATCTCCTAGCCCCAATAGAAAGAGTATTTTCGCTAACAGCGCTCCGGTAGCGGCGCCGACAAATAAGGCGGGCGCGACAATACCGCCATAAAAGCCGCAGGCGATGCATAAACTGGTGAGCAGCACTTTCCCAACTAACAACGCAATAAGTAGGTGNAGGTCGAAGGCACCTANCAACATGTNTNGCATGGNTTGGCGACCAAGCCCTAANAGCTCTGGCACCAGGCTACCAATCAGAGCACAGGNGAGGGCGCANGCGGCAATGGTCACNCTTGGGCTAAGCGTTGTTTTGCTGCTCCACTGCTGCAGTTTTTGCAAACTATAAATGTAGGACCATGCTACTAACGCGCATAGAGGCGCCATAAGTGCTGCCAGAACCCCTGCCAGCATAGGTGGTTGATGGACAGTCAGCGGCAAAAAAAGTGCGTGATCGAAAAACGCTTGGTTAACAAAATAGGCACTGGTCGTAGCAATCGCGACAGCCGCCAATACTGGCAACGTATAGCGACGTAGCATCACCTCAAAGACAAAAACCGTNGCCGCCANTGGCGCATTGAANGCCCCNGTGATGGCCCCGCTGATGCCACANGGCANCATGATGTCAGGGCGCAGTGGGGCACGAATTCTCTCCCTTAAACNCTGACTNACCGTGGCGCCAAGATGNATAACCGGNCCGTATTGTCCAACAGGGGCGCCGCAGCCGCAGGCAACGAATGCCGCCAGTACTGAGCCGGTACCAATCCGCGTATTCAGCGGTGGTCCTGCGCGGTACTGTAATGCAAACATGCTTTCAGCAGGTCCTGACCAATGGGTTACGCCAAAAACTCGGCGAATTTGCAAAATTAGTGCAGCGCCGATAAATAGCGCGATTCCTTNCATCCAATGGACGTTTTCAGCTAGCTCGGGTGAAATAAGGCGNGCCATAAAATTGCCAAGCAACGCAAAAATCACCTCGCCTTGAATGAATAGATTGGCGGTGGCCGACGCCACTGCACCAANGCCTAAGGCCAGCACCAGATAAAGTGTTGCTTCTTTAATTTGGTCAACAGTCACAATTAATTCGAGGGTGCTTTTGGGTGCATTAAGNGCGCGGCACTTTAGCGAGGAACGAAAGGCAGTCGCGCCCAGAAGATTGTCGAACCTCGATGCTAGGCAATACCTTACTTTTAAAGTTCAGNTGCTTGCACAAATATGGGAAGTTTTTGTCCCAACTGGTTTGAAAGTGTTGGCACTGCCAGCAGGACACAGGTGAAGGTCGGTCTGACATGGCTTATTGCCCGATTTCTATCTCGATGCGTCGATTCTCCGCACGTCCCTCGCGGGTATCGTTCGTTGTTGCGGGGCGGGTGTCAGCAAAGCCGTAAACCCGCAGCCGACTTTGCAGAACGTTAGGGTCTTGCAGCATAAAGTCAGCTACGGCCGAAGCGCGCGCTGAAGATAAATCCCAATTACTGCGGAACCGGTCACTGAACATAATTGGCACATTGTCGGTATGCCCTGACACGGTAATGCGTTCAGGGGTGCCAGAAACCGCGTCTCGGACTCGGCCCAGGGTAGGTAAGAAGCTGGATCTAAGGGTTGCAAAGCCAGACTCGAAAGAGTCTTGGGAAGCTAATTTGATGACGATTTTTTTGTCGATCATCTCGATTTTAGCAAGGCCCGCATCAACTTCTTGCTTTAGATTGATCTTCAGTGCTTCAAATTGCTCGGTAATACGCTGTTCGTATCCCTCATCGCGAGCCAGTTCTTGCCTATCAAGGTCGAGATGCTCCACCACTACCTCGGTTTCGATTTCGGCCTGAACGTCTGCGATTTTTGCGTAAAGTTCTAGAGTTTCGGAATCGATTTCGCCCTCGTCCAGAGTCTCGTCACTGTCAGAGGTGCCGTCATCATCGGCTTCGCCTTTCACCGTAACGACCAGCTTGCCGTCCATGGACTTTAGCTCCACTTTACCGGCAGCAACCGCTTGGGCCAGAGTATCTTTGAGAATTTCCAGATCTGCATAGGTATCGAATTGGCCAGCCAGCTCGGATACGGCAAGCTCGATTTCTTTGGGCACCTCTGAAGTTGTCTTTTCTTTAACTACGAAGGCCTGTTCGGTCGCTTGATTTCTAAAATTTATCGTGTCGGCCATATCGCCTTGGGGCAGTTCGTCTCCGCCTTGTTCCGCGAATAGACCGATGCTCTCCCGGAATATATTGCCCAGCTTATCCCATTCATCCGGGTCCGCGACCCTAGTCTGGGAAACAATAAGCACGAAGAATGCCATAAGGAGTGTTGCCAGATCGGCGAAAGTAGACATCCAAGGCGGCGACCCTGGAGGACATTCTTCTTCTTCAACTAAGTCACTCATCGAGATACAGCTCTATTCGGCGGTTTTTAGCCCGGCCTTCAGCGGTAGAGTTGTCCGCCATGGGCTTGGTGTCGGCGAGGCCAGTGATTGTCATTCGGCCTGTTTGCAGTCGGGTTTCGGCCATNAAGTAATCGGCGACGGCAGCCGCNCGAGCCGCAGAAAGATCGAAGTTTGATTTATAGCGATCGCTGAACCCGACCATTTGGTTGTCGGTATGGCCCTCAACCCGAATAACCCCGATGGTGTCCTCTAGCGCGGTGCCAACCCTTAACAAAGTGGCTTCAAAGTTTTTGCTTAACGTGGCCTCACCGGAAACAAAACTGTCGGCCTTGGTCAGGCGAATTAACACGCTGTCGCCCTGTTTTTCGACCTCCGCGATCCCGTCTTCAATTTCATCCGAAAGGGCAGACTTGATTTCCTCGATGCTGCTTAGTGTTGTCACTACGCGGCCCTTTGCCTCCCAACCTTCTTCTCTCTTAACCACCACATCGGTGATGCCCGACTTCGTTAGGTCGTAAACCTTGTTGGCTACCTCAATTGTTTCTTGAGTCACACCACCCAATCCACGGCCTGTTTTACCTTTGGAGCCCTGATCACCCTCCGTCATTTCAACAACAATTTTCTCCCCGTCTATATTGACGTTGACCTGACCGGTCTCAATTTCGTTTTCTAGCTCTTCAATGACCTGAATATATTGACCCTGAATGGTAGACACGGCATCGCCCCGTTCGGTCATCTGTTTAATAAACTCTTGGGTGGTATCGTCGGAGTTTTGAGTGGCGTCGTCTAAAATGGTGTTTTCCGCTTCTGAGGGCGTGTATTCAGTTTCTAAAAGTGTTTCGCCCATGGGAATTTCGAGCTTGGGTACGATACGTTCCACTCCAAATGCCAACCGCAGCGATCCCATGACTTCTTCTGCTCTTGGGGAGTCAATCACCGACTGCGCAAGAATGAGCACGAAGAAGGCCATAAGCAGCGTGCCCAAATCGGAAAAAGTGGCCATCCATGCCGGAGCGAGAGATGGGCAGTCTAGCTCATCTAATTCAATAGCCGGCGGTGGCGGAGAATATTCATCATCGGGCGATGATTCATTGTCGCCGGAAACCTCTTCGACGACTTCCCCCATCTAGGCTGATTCCTGACTGGCTGCTAACTCTGCTCGTGCTTTGGGTGCAAGTCGAGTTGAGAGTCGGTCGGCAATAACGCGGGGATTGGTATTGGCTTTTACTAAGAGCATCCCTTCCTTTATCAACATTCCTGCTTGTAGGTCTGTCTTAGAGAAAAGATCTAACTTTTCCGCAAATGGCTTGAAAACCACGTATGCAAAAATGGCGCCCCACATAGTGGTAAGAAGAGCGATAGCAAAGGAGTCTCCAATAGAGCCCAGATCGTCCATAGTTTTAAGCATCGCGACCAGCCCAATCATTGTGCCAACCATTCCCATAGAGGGAGCAACCTCTGCCAAGAATTTGAGGTAATCGACTGCATTTTTTTCTCTTTCGCGGGCCAAGGCGATATCGGTAGTAATCGTCGACTCAATTACCGGCGCGTCGACACCGTCCACGACCATATTGGTCGCGTTTTTCAACAGCTCGTTTTTTATCTCCACGTTCTGCATGGCTATCGGACCGTCGCGGCGGTTGATATTTGCCAATTCGACGATCTCATTTACAAGCTGAAGCAAGTTGGGGGGAGAATAAAGAAAGACCCTCCCGATACCCTTAAACATATTTATCGTGTCGGAGAAAGGAGCTCGGCATATCCCGCATCCAAGAGTTCCGAACAAAACAAAAATTACCTCCATAAAAGGAGGGTTGCTAGTAGCGCCCAGAAAGGCTGTCATGATGGGCAACTTTGTTCCGTCCATCACATACCAAATAGCGAAGACAGCTGCGGCCAAACCTATAAGAGCAGGCAATTTAATTCTCCAGTAAATTTAACACTGGGGCAGAGGTTAAATCGGCGAGCGACAAAGCACTAGGGGGTATTAAGAATTTCTGGCCAAAGTTGCAGGAGCCGCACTGGCTGTTCAGCGTACTTGAGGCGCCTTAGGAAGCGGACCTCATAATTTCTCTTGAAGCTTCAGGGCGCATTTGGCTCGCACCATCTCACAATGGCTCTGGGCGCGCCTAAAGAGTGAAGAATTAAGATTAGATGTTTATTGGCGGCTGCTCTTTTCGCGCTACGGCTCGGCCACAGAATGCCAAGCGGTTCTTAACTCGTCCAAAGCTTCATAAATGGTGGCAATAGCGGCTGCGTCCTGCTCTTCTTTGGCTTTCTTCAAGCTGGCCGCAATCGTTGTATAGGTGCCGAACAGACTCTGCGACAGCTCGCTTCCACTGTCGGTATCCAAGACGAAACGCAGCGATAAAACAATTTGCAATGCGTGCAGGGCAGACTGATGAAAGGTCTGATTGTCACTCGATTCTAATGCCCGCATTGCGGTCTTTAAGAGTACGCAGGCTGTATCGAACAGCATGGTAACCAGTGCGACGGGGGATTTAGTGCTAACTATATCCTGGTCGCGAACGCTATCGTAAGTACCAATTCCCTTTTTACTAATCGACACGGTATCCATTCCTGAGTAACAGCATTACTGTCACCAAACTCTACCAGTTAATTGCTTA
>NZEI01000025.1 GCA_002690405.1 Gammaproteobacteria bacterium | reverse complement strand
CCGAGTGGGATAAAATGCAGAGCACCGTCGATGCGCTAAAGACAGAGCTTGCGACATGAAAGCTTGCATTTGGATTAGACAGGCGCCTTGATGGAAGTCACCATTCTCGACAAACAGCCTTGCCAAACAGCGAAAAAGTTGTATTCCACTTCGGCATTCTTAATTTCGGCTAACTAACATCGAGCCAATAGCCGCCTTCGGGTAAACCTTTGACATGGCCCGCCGTTGGCGTCGCGAAATGCGTACCAATGACCAAGACATTTTGATTAACCAGCTCGGACAACAGATTCTCTCTGGTGAAGCGGCCTTCTGACTGGTCGTAATCCGCTGACGAACACCAATCGGTGCGAGTCATTTGTACCGGGTGATGAATACAGTCCCCGGTGATCAACGCCTGCTCGCCTTCAGACTCAATCTTCACCGACACATGACCTGGGGTATGGCCGGGTGTGGATTGCAGCGAGACTTCTGTACACAATTGGTGATCAGTCGCCACCAAATCTACTAAGCCGGCCTCCACAACTGGACGCACGGAATCTGCCAGAACCGGGCCATATGTGGACTCATCTTCATGGGCGTCCCAGTAATTCCATTCGGTCTCACCAATGAGATAACGCGCATTCGTAAAAGTGGGCACCCACTCTTCATCTATCAGCATGGTGTTCCAGCCCACGTGGTCGACGTGTAGATGGGTACACAATACATAGTCAATGGATTCTCTCGGATAGCCTGCGCTAGCCAACTGTTGCAAGAAATCCGTTTGCAAATGCGACCACGTGGGTATGTTGCGCTCTTTGTCATTACCAATGCAGGTGTCCACGAGGATTCTATATTCACCCGTGTCGATCACTAATGCGTGCACGCTCATCTTCAAATTGCCCTGCTCATCCATAAAGTGCGGCTGCATCCAATCTATGGGCTTACAGGCGTCGCGAGTCGCGTCGGGCAAAATAAAGCGGCTACCGCCGGTACTTTCCATTTCCACAATACGGGTGATTTTCACCCCACCGATTTGCCAGCTATTTAGCTCATTCACGCCCATCAAATCACCTCCTGCAACGTTAAGCCGCATTTCGAACTTACTGTCATGCCTTAATACAACATGCTGAAGCTGCGCAGTACAAGAGCATTATTTTTGCTATCGTTCAGCAATTGACTGGGACTAGGAGAAGACATCGTGGGTGTTATTGATACGGTAAAAACGCTGACCTACCTGCCGGCGCTATTAAAACTTAAGAAGGGCATGACACCACGTCCTGCTGACGTGAAGGACAGCTTTGGTGCTCGGGTTGAGGCGAATGCTGAGAATTACCCTAGCGCCAGCGCCATCATTTTTGAGGGCCAGCAGATGAACTGGTCCGAATTNAACGCGTTGGCTAACCGTTTTGCCAACCACATGCATGACCAGGGCGTAAANCGCGGCGACGTGGTCAGCATCATGATGGAGAACCGCATTGAGTATCTCGCTATTTTAGTGGGCCTCAACAAATTGGGTGCTGTCAGNGGACTGCTAAATTCCAACTTGGGCGGTAACTCGCTCATCCACTGCATAAATGTNACCGGCTCCAGCAAATGCATTGTCGGCGANGAGTGCATGACTGAGTTAGATGCCATTCAGGACCANTTAAGCCTGCANGCAGGCTCCGATTTCTTTTTCGTCAACGACAGCGGCAGCAAACCTTGCCCTAACTGGGCACAAGATCTTATGACCAACATCGCTGAANCCAGCGAGGATAATCCAGCGCAGACTGGAGAAACCACTATTGGTGAAACAGCTCTGTACATTTATACCTCCGGCACGACCGGCTTGCCGAANGCAGCGGTATTGTCAAATCGTCGTTTATTGATCGCCTCCGACATGTCCGCTATCGCAGGTTTGCAATGCACGGTTACAGACCGAATCTATCTATGCCTGCCTTTGTATCACGCAACTGGCTTGCTATTGGGCGCCGGCGCTGCCTTCGCTTCGGGTGCCAGCATGTTCGTTCGGCGCAAGTTTTCTGCCAGCAACTTTATGAGCGAAATTCGTGAACACAATTGCTCGCACATGATCTACATCGGCGAATTATGTCGTTACCTGACCAACATTCCAGAACAGGCCGATGATGCTCAAAACCCCCTGCATAGCATTATGGGTAATGGCATGCGCCCAGACATCTGGATGAATTTCAAACAACGCTATGGCATCAAGCGAGTATGCGAGTTCTACGGTGCGTCTGAAGGCAATGTATCTTTTGCCAATCTTATGAACAAAGACATGACCGTCGGCATGACCTCTGCGGAAGTGGCCTTAGTGGAATACGATGTCGATAACGATGAAATCGTTACCGATGACGCAGGCAAATGTATTCCCGTGCAACAAGGTGAGCCCGGCTTATTGTTAGGGAAAATTACCCCCGATACTGTTTTTGAGGGTTATACCGACGCTGAAGCCACCGAAAAGAAAGTATTCCGCAATGCCTTCGAAGAAGGCGATGCCTGGTTCAATACCGGCGATCTGATGCGCACTGTCGACGTCGGCTATACGCTTGGGTACGACCACTATCAATTCGTCGATCGAGTCGGCGACACTTTTCGTTGGAAGGCTGAAAACGTCTCCACCAACGAGGTCGGAGAAATCATTAATGGCTTCGATCAGGTTAAATTCTGCAATGTCTACGGCGTCGAAATTCCCGGCACCGACGGCCGCGCAGGTATGACTGCCCTGACACTGCAAGACGGTGTGGATACCTTGGATTTGGATCGCTTCTCTGAGTTCGTCAAAGAAAATTTACCCAGTTATGCCGTTCCCGTGTTTTTACGCATCCAGCCCGACATCGACGTGACCGGTACCTTTAAGATGCTCAAGGGGGACCTGCGTAAACAGGGCTACGATATCAATATGACTGATGACCCGATTTTCGTCATGAAATCTGGCGCAGCGACTTATAGCCCTATGGACAGCGACTATTTGGCTCTTATTCGCGATAGCAGCGCTGGCTATTAGCGGCCCTCATGCCCAAAGCCATTCTTCTGGATTTGGGCGGCGTTGTACTCGGTATCGATGTCGCCCAAGTTTTTCGCACTTGGGCGACAAGAGCCGGTGTCGAAACTAAGCACTTTGAGCGCCACTGGGTCATGGATGAGGCCTACGAGCTACATGAAATCGGCGCCATAGATTTTGCCGAATATGTACGACGCCAAGGTCAACATTTCGGCATCGATATGCCTTTGAGCGATTGGCAGGAGGGTTGGAACGCCATCTGGACTAAGCCCTACGCAAAAGTGGTGGCCTTACTGCCGGAACTGGCGCAGCGTTACGACTTGTTCGCTTTCAGCAACACCAACGCAGTGCATGCTGAATCATTCTACAGTCGCTATCCAGAGGCTCTAGCGCACTTCCACAAGATGTTTTTATCCCACGAGGTCGGAGTACGTAAACCTCACTCTGCCGCATTTATTCACATCTGCGAGCAAATAAATACACCACCAGAAGAGGTGTTATTTATCGATGACAGTGCCGCCAATATCGAAGGCGCACTTGCTGCCGGACTTGATGCACACCATTTATATAAAGAGCAGGATATCGCTGCAAAGCTCAGTGGTTTACTGGACTAGGGTGCACAACTCAGTTCTAAACGCTGAATCAATACCAAGGCCTCGTGTCGATTGCTGCCGCAAACCAGTGGCTCTGGCTTAAATTCCGAACACACCCTGGGCCTGCGCGGGTCATTAAACAAACCGCAGCTAAAGCGCTTATCCAAATGCAGGCAGCGAACACCCGCTGGCTTACCCATAGGCATACCTGGAAGCGGTGAGGTAATAGACGGCGCAATACAGCAGGCACCGCAGCTAGTTCGGCACTCCACGTCTTGGTCAGCGCGGTCTAAGGCGCGAATTCATGAGCAATAGACGCGTATTTTTCAACCAAGGGCAAAACCACATCAGCAGACTCCGAGGGCAGCGCAAAAATCACTCGATCGAAACCTAGCTCCACCAACTCGGAAACCGCTCGGCGGTCTGCCCCAACTCCAAAAATACTGAACTGCGGGCTACCGTGGCGACCCCGGGCTTGCCAAGCTTCCTTGGTTCGGGCGATACCTAGTGCATAGTCAACGCCACCACTGGCTTGCCGCCGCGCATGATTTTGATAAATCGGCATCCAACCGTCCGCGTACTCTGCAATACGATCATAGGTATAGCGGGACGAAGCACCCATCAAAATCGGTGGCCCACCCTCTTGCTTTGGCTTTGGATAACACCAGATTTTATCGAAATCGACAAAATCACCGTGAAACTCCGCNTCGTCTTCGCGCCAGATCTCGCGCATCGCCAGAGTACGCTCACGCAGTATTGGCCAACGTTGTGCGAACGGAGTGCCATGATTTTCCATTTCTTCCGCATTCCAACCGGCNCCGATGCCCAGAACTAAGCGGCCATCGGACAGGTGATCCAAGCTAGCGACCTGTTTCGCCATGAGAATGGGGTCTCTTTCCGTGACTAGGGAAATGCCAGTGCCGAGCTTNAGTTTTTGCGTCACCGACGCCGCCATAGTTAAGGCCACAAAGGGGTCGAAAGTGTGCCAATACTCTTTTGGCAANTCTGCCCCGCCCGGCCAAGGCGATTTTCGACTCGCAGGAATATGGGTGTGCTCAGGCAAAAATAACGATTCGAAACCGTACATTTCTGCCTGCTCGGCAAGTACCTGGGGCGCCACCGCGTATTCGGTGGCAAACATGAGGAGGCCAAACTGAGTCATAAGGGAGCCCTCTAGGAAAACACCCAGCTTAACCCCTGATCCCTAACTGAGNACAGAGCTTTAGAGTGCGATCTGCTCCAAGCGCTCTAAGTGCAGATCGATTTTAGCGACATAGCGCGCCGCTGCCCGACCCTTGCGGGCATTTGGCCCAACATTATAGGAGGCCAAGGCACAGACGAGATCGCCGTCGCAGCGCTCTTGCAAGTGGCCGAGTACCTGAGCGCCACAATAAACATTTTGCTCCGGGTCATTTAAATGATCTTGGCCGCAAAATGCTGCCCAATAGTCCGGTCGGACTTGGGCAGGCCCAACAGCTCCTACCGGCGAGCGTACATTTTTACGAAAGGAGCTTTCGGTGAGTACTAAGCTTGCCAGCACGTCTGGAGATATCCCCTGACGCTCGGAGGCTTCGATCAACCAATGGGAAAACTCTTCCGCCTTTACGCGTTGGATACCAAAGGCCGCACTGATGCGACTACCTAGGTTGGCAACTTCAACGTCATAGGCCGATTGGCCCAATTGAGGCTTAGCAAAGGAAACTACTCGCTGCTCTGGAGCGTACGAATTGTTGTGGATGAGCGTTAGACTCGCCAGCAGAGCCAGCACACATATTCCCAAGCGTACGTCTATACGAGCCTTCAGCGCAGCAAAAACAACACCGTGTTTCATGGCTTTCTCCCGCGACAGAACCCTACCTTCTTCGGTTCCGCCCCTTTTTTTATTTTTGCTTACAGACCCCAAGTAGCGCCGCGAATTCTACCCATCGAGTCGCCATTGCGGAACAAAATAATGAAGAAAAAATGGAATTGCGCGAAATTACTCGTGTTTTCGCCAAAAAAGTAAGTACTTACGTACTTGGAAACGCCGGTATGAATTGATTTGGACGATCTTACAGGGGTCCATAAGGGCACTCGTTAGACCCAAAAGATCTAACGACGGCGCCCTGGGACAACCTGAAACCAACTATGGCTTAACCAGCCCTTAGNGCCTGAATGATTTCCCCACGTTGGGCATCATCAGAAACCGGGAAGGATGCTGAAGTTCGATCGGTAAACGATCCGTATCTTTCAAGCATTTGCGGGGCAATTTCCGCCGGCTCGCCCATTACACCGAACTCAGCAAGTATATCGTCGGTGATCAGAGTCCCCATTTCCTTCCAACGGCCCTGCTTGGACATGGTATTCAGTTCACTTTGCAGATCACCGACGCCAATTGAGTCTAAAACGCCCTTGTATGCGGGTGTAGATCCATAAAAAGCGATGCGCTCCTGGGCCGCTTTCTTACTCGCAGCAAACTCAGCTTCATCGCGCCCAGTAACCACGAAACATGAATAGGACAATTCGAAGTCCTTACGCGTCTTACCTGCCTTGGCCAAACCCTGCTCAATTGCAGGCAGGGTTACCGAATTGATATACGGCAACGTGCTAAACGGGTGGATGATCATGCCATCAGCCACTTCGCCAGCCACTTCGGTCATCTTCGGACCCACGGCCGCTAATACAACTTTCGGCGCACCATAATCTTTATCCTCAGGAGTAAACGCCGGCGTCATAAGCGTATGGCGGTAGTACTCGCCAACGAATTCTAGAGGCGTGCCGTCGTACCAATTTGCCCATATCGCACGCATGGCTAACACCAATTCACGCATCTGTGCGGCTGGAGCACCCCACTGCATGCTGAAGCGCTTCGTAATGTGCGGCTTAATTTGTGAACCCAAGCCCAGAGTGAATCGCCCTTTCGAATAGGCATTAAGATCATGGCCAATATTCGCCAAATTCATCGGACTACGCGCAAACGCCACAGCTATTGAAGAGGCGATTTCTAGCTTGTCGCTGTGCTCTGCAGCCAACAGCAGCGGAAAAAATGGGTCGTGATTCATTTCCGCGGTGCGGACACCATCGTACCCATCGGCTTCTAACTTACCCACGATTGAGGGTATTTTCTCTAATTGATGACCAATACCAGCATCTACTTTCATGTTCTCTCCCTTGTTTTAATTGACTGCCACTAACCTCGACTAAACTGCCGATAACTTTTCTATGATATTTGCCCGATCCGCTTTACCGATATGGGCGTAGGCCGCTGAAGTACGGTCTACGATATCACCGTAGCGGTTAATGATCTGATCCGGCAGGCTTTGTGGCTCGCCAATGACCGCAAACTCTTGCAAGAGGTCTGGAGTAATGAGCTCACCCATTTCTTGCCAGCGCCCCTGCTTGGACATCGTATTCAAATCGGCTTGCAGCTCTCCCGCTCCTACACTCTCGAGAACCGGCTTATACGCCGGGGTAGAACCATAGAAAGCAATCTGCTGTCGGGTGGCTTGCTCTGCCTCTCGCATGTCTTCTTCGGTGTTGCCAGTGACGATAAACATGGGATAGCTGATTTCAAAATCTTCGCGACGCTTACCCGCCTTGGCGAACCCCCGCTCTAAAGCCGGCAACGTGGTTTCGCGCAAATATTTTTCAGTGGTAAACGCATGCACAATAATGCCATCTGCTACCTCGCCCGCGACTTCAGTCATTTTTGGACCCACCGCTGCAAGAAAAACCTTGGGCGCACCGTAGTCCACATTGGTCGGCGTAAAAAACGGCGTCATCAACGTATGAGTATAAAATTCTCCAGTAAATTCAAGCGGTTGCTGCTGGTGCCAACAGTCCCAAATGGCGCGCATCGCCATAATATATTCGCGCATACGCGCCGCCGGACTCGACCAGGGCATACTGAAGCGTTTGGTGATATGCGGTCTAATTTGTGACCCTAAGCCTAGGGTAAATCGACCTTTAGAGTAGGCATTGAGATCGTGTCCAATATTTGCCAGGGTCATTGGCGATCGCGCGAAGGCCACAGCGATCGAGGTCATAAGCTCAATACGCTGGGTGTTCTGTGCAGCGACCAATAACGGGAAAAATGGATCATGGGCCGTTTCAGCCGTCATCACTCCTGCGTACCCCATGTCCTCCATTTCCGCGGCCTGAGCGCCAACGGTATTTAGATCAAGACTCACACCGCCATCTACGTACATGTCCTCACCTCCCGGAACAAATTATTACTTTTTATTCACTTTGAATCGGCTGCGTCGGCGCAACGTCATTAACGAACGGGCCGCGCTGTGGCACTCCTGCATGGGACTCGGATAAAACGAACCGATCGCAACTATGCCCCTCATCATTGAAGCTAAGCCGAAAAAACAGGTCATTCGGATGAGTAATACGCACGACTTCTTCACGACTCAATTGCAGAAAATGCTCAAGTAACGCCTTTGTCACCACACCGTGGCTGATTATTGCTGCCCGTTCAATACTTTTTATGCGTTGAATCACCGGTGCAACCCGGGCACTTAGGTCGGCCAGATTCTCTCCACCACCGGGTCTGTAGCCATAGGGATCAGCGCGTAACGCTGACAGCCCCTCGCCATCTTCCTGCTCTACTTCAGCCAGAGTCTTTCCCGACCATCTGCCGCAATCTCGCTCTACTAGATCGTCGGACAATTCTACCGGCGCCTGCAGGTGCGCATTCACCAGTTCTGCNGTTTGTTGGNTTCGNCCTGCGCTNGAGACCCACAANTTGTCGANGCCNCCNANGCGCTTNAGCANNTCNCCATGGCCGTTTGCTTGGGTTTTACCCTCTGCTGTGAGTGGCGAGTTCAAACGCCCCTGCATGCGACGTTGCACATTCCATTGGGTTTGGCCGTGGCGCAACACATAAAGCACTTTGAGTTTCATCAATGCGATCGGCAGATAGCTTTATTTAAACTGAAACGCCTGCGCCGTGAACGCNGCAAAAGTCCGCTCGGTATCCTCACGAGAGGCCGCCAACGGCGCAATAATATGCGTATGCACACCGCCGTCCGCATCTTCTTGAATGCGCTGTTGAATCTCTGCCTCATTACCGATGATGGCTATCTCGTCGATCATTTCATCGCTCATAGCGCCAGCTGTCTTNGCGCGGTCCTTTGCAGCCCATCCCTCTGTAATTTGCGCTGCCGCGTCCTCGTACCCTGCCCACGCCAGGAAATTATTGTAAACCGGCGTTGCGTAGTAAGGCCCAAACGCAGCCCGGAACAAGTTACGTCCGTACTCTTTGTCATCAGTACACAACACCATGGCACGATTGACGATTTCTACATCTGCTGGNTTCTTCCCAGCCTTTTCAGCCCCTATGGCGACATGTTCCATCATTTTCGGCAGCGCAGCCTTTGGCCAAAGATTGAATATCACTCCGTCGCCGACTTCAGCAGCCATTTCGATCATTTTCGGACGTAAGGCCGCTAAATAGAGTGGCGGCGGATTGTCCATGGGTGCCTGTCGATAGCCCTTACTGAACAGCGTCTCACCGTCGAAATTGGTTTTTTCGCCACTGAGCATGACTTTGACTAATTCCGCGGTCTCGCGAACCCGTGTCAGCGGTTTATCCAGCGGAATGCCATTGAATTGACCCATGATGGTCTGGCTCGATGACCCAAGGCCCATAACAAAGCGATCGGGTAACAGTTGCCCAATGACATTTGCTGAGGCTGCTAGAACCGATGGCGACCGGGTATAGACAGGTGTAACCGCCGTGCCTATGCGAATATTTTTTGTCAGGTGCGCTATCGCGGCCACTTGAGTCAACGTATCAGGTGCTCCAGAGTCGCTGAACCAAGCATCAGGAATACCCTGCTCTTCGGCCCATTGGATGCGTGCAATTGTGTCTTCGATGCGTGGCCCAGCAGGCAAAGTAACCGCTATTCTTTTGGCTAAAGCCATGTAAATCCCCCGTTAAGACGCCAGATCAGTGGCATAGTGTTAATAAACATAGATTCTCATTTTGCCCTGTCGAAGATCAAGCCGTATCCTTAACGGATTACTACCACTGGTCGGGATAGGGGACAGCATGAGCGACGTAGAACTCACCCAAGTGCGAGAAGCACACAAATTTGATGAAGCCGCCCTGGCTGAATATATGCAAACCCATGTTGAGGGTTTCACCGGTCCACTGAGCATTAAACAGTTTGAAGGCGGCCAATCTAATCCCACTTTCCAGCTCATCACGCCGAACCAAACCTATGTTATGCGCAAGCAACCTCCAGGCGAATTGCTGCCTTCTGCCCATCAGGTAGATCGCGAATTTAAGGTCATGGCGGCGTTATGGGACACACCAGTGCCCGTGCCAAAGATGTATTGCCTATGCGAGGACACCAGCATTATTGGCACTAAGTTCTACATCATGGAGATGGTTGAGGGCCGTTTGTTTACTGAAACGCGCTTGCCGAACAGCAGCAAAAGCGAGCGCAACGCAATCTATTTAGATCTTGCGCGGGTTCTAGCCGAATTNCACAACGTTGACCCTGTGGCAGTAGGACTAGGAGAATTTGGCCGCCCGGGCAATTACTACGAGCGTCAAATTGGCCGCTGGAGCAAACAGTATGTTGCTTCGAAAACGGAAGAGATTGAGGCCATGGACAATTTGATGGAATGGCTGCCAAAAAACATTCCCACAGACGCTGGCAGCGTTATCGTTCATGGTGATTACCGCCTTGGCAATGTGCTCATTCACCCAACCGAACCAAAAATTGTCGCGGTGCTGGACTGGGAGCTTTCAACTTTGGGTGATGGCTTGGCCGATTTNGGTTATCTCTGCCAGGATTACCATGGCGATGCCTATGACGACGAAGGCTTGGCTGGTGCTGACTATGACGCCCTCGGCATACCTACTGAAGCGGAGTTTGTTGCGGAATACTGCAAGCACGCTGGTCGCGATGGTATCGACAACTGGCCCTTTTATTTGATCTACAACATGTTCCGATCGGCGGGCATTATTCAGGGCGTGTACAAGCGCGGCCTCGACGGCAATGCCAGTTCAGAGAAAGCTCTTGAATACGTTGATGCCGCACGCCTGCGCTCAGAGCGCGGCTGGGCAATGGTCAACGACAACTAGCGGGCAAGTCCCATTGGGCGTGGCCGCTTTGCGGCCACGCTGTGCCAAGCCAGTTCTTGGTTAGAGCATTTCCTCTGCAACGACCTGCAAAGCGGCAGGGTCTTGGCTCCCCAGTAACATGCTCGAAACATGCCCCTGTGCTCCTGCAGCCTTCCAACGCTGAAGCTGTTCACGAATATGCTCGGCCGGACCTACGAGCGCACAGGCGTCGATCAGTTCAGCTGGCACCGCAGCCATTGCTTCGTCCTTGCGCCCAGCGAGGTAATGATCCTGAATCTCTACCGCCGCGTCCTCAAAGCCTAGACGTTTGCAATAATCGTTGTAGAAATTCTTATCTCGTGCCCCCATGCCGCCGATGTATAACGCCATCATGCCGCGTACAGGGATTCGACACTGTTCAATGTCATCTCCCATCACCAGTGTTACGAATGGCGCAATATCGAACTGGCTGAGGTTCTTTTCTGCAGACTCATCAGTGATATTGGCATTCGCCAAGGCAAAACCTTTTTCGATGGGGTCGGCAAATACTGAGTATTTTTCCGGATCCATCCATACCGGGAAGAACCCGTCTGCCACCTCGGCTGAAGCAGTAACGCCGTTATTAGTGATCGTGGCGGCGTATATTGGAATATCTTCTTCGCAGTGCAGNATACTCTTGAGCGGTTTACCCAAGCCGGTCGCTCCTGCTCCGGTATAGGGCAAATTGTACATAGCGCCCTCAAATGACAATGGTGCCTGCCGAGCGAAAATCTGCTTCATGATTTGCACATATTCGCGCAGTCGACTCACCGGCTTGCCGTATGGCACGCCGTGCCAACCTTCTACAACTTGGGGACCCGATGCTCCTAGGCCTGCTATAAATCGACCGCCTGACAGTTCCGCCAAACTCATAGCGGTCATAGCCGCCATCGCTGGCGATCGGGCCGGCATCTGCATAATCGCCGTACCTACCTTGATGCGGTCGGTCTGGGCCAAAATCCACGCCGCCGGGGTCACAGCGTCAGACCCATAGGCTTCTGCGGTCCAAATCGACTCGTAGCCTAAGTTTTCGGCGTGTTTAATTGCGTCTATTGAAATACTGAACTTACGGCCGGAGTAGCCGGCGAGAATGCCTAGTTTCATGATCTTCCTTATCCTGAGTGAGTGTCTAGATATCTAATAATGTCCATTGATTCGTACATCCATTCCACCTCGTCACCGCGCTGAATACGCAGACAGGGGACAGTGCCCCGACCACCACCCTGCAACAGTTCCTTGAACGCTGCCGGATCTCGAAGCGTGTCGCGAAATACCATATCGATGCCACGATGTTGCAAAAACTGCCGCACTCGAGCGCAAAANCCGCAAGTATCGGAAGTAAAGAGTTGGTAGCTTTCTAGCCCAGACATATTTGTTTTCCCAGTGCTTCGCGAGCGTCGCAGACTAATACCTGTGGATCATTATGGTCAATAACGTAACAATAAGAACGTTGTCGCGACGTCAAAACAGGAGCCTTAAATGCCCGCAGCCAAACGTAAATCCGCTGATCGCGTAGCCGCTACTCGAGCCATTTTTCTGGGCCTACTTGGGTTCGTTGGGGTGGCTTTAATCGGTCTGGGTATTTATTTCTCCAGCGGCGGCGGTCATAGCGACACACCGCAATTGGGCACTGATTTTGAGATCATCGAAAACGCCGATAGACCTCGATCAAAGGGTCCGATCGAAGTTGCAGAATTCTTTTCATACGGCTGCATCCACTGCAAAAATTTCGACCCTGAATTTAAACAGTGGGCCGCCAGCGCAACCGATGATGTTCTGGTTATACGCCGCCCCGCGACTTTTTCCGCAAGCTGGACACTGTTGGGGCAAGCCTATCTCGCGTTAGAACACGCGAACGCCCTCGAGGGACACCATGAGCGCCTATTCAGTGCGATCCATGACGGCCGCAAACGCTTTAACAGTGGCCGGGACATTGCAGATTACTTGGACAGTCCTGAGTTCAGCGCTCAGGACTTTATGCGCGCCTTCAACAGCACTTCAGTAAGTCGCAAACTGAATCGCGCTGCCGATGATACGCGCCGCTATCAAATCGCGAGCGTGCCTACCCTAGTCGTTGCCGGCAAATATCGCATAAGCATGAATAATGGCACCCAGCGCGCGCTCCAGGTCGCAGACTGGCTGGTGACAGAGGAGCGCAAACGCATCAGTGACGCGGACTAATTCAGTACGCCCCGGCAATCTCGTTACCAAGTCAAGGTCACGGACAAGCCTATTTGCCGTGGTGCACCCAACTGGGTCCACGCGTTGTCGGCATAGCCACTGCGCGGATCATTGCCAAAGTAAAAACCCCGCACCGGGTAATCGGCATCGGTCAAATTACGACCCCAAAGTCGCGCAGCATAGCGACCACTACGGTATCCAACCGCTGCGTTAACCAGCGCACGACTATCCGCACGGGCACTGTGGCTGTCGGAAAAGTAATACCCGTCTTGGGCTTCAACGGCGAGGCTAGCGAACCAACGCTCAGACAGTTCATAGCGCACGGACAAGTGTCCTTGATAACCGGGTGCATGGGCTTGTTCTCGACCATCTAAGTCATTGCCCGCAGCATCGATATAATCCTGATACTCGGTTTGCAAAAATCCTAGGCCAGCATTGACGAGCAACCGCTCGCTGAGCGCTAGATCGATTTCGGCCTCGACACCTTGGTTGATACCCGATGCGGCATTGCCGGTAAATTCGATGAATTCAGAGGAGCCGTCATCGCGTACCCGCACAATTGAAGTGGCGATTTGTACGTCCGACCGCGCCATGTGAAATAGCGCCAACCGAACCTCGCCTCGGTCAGCAAAAATCTTGGCTTTATAACCTACTTCAAAATTCCACAATGTCTCTGGGTTAAATAAGCGTAAATCTGCATCGAGAGTTCCGGAAGTATTGAAGCCACCAGACTTATAGCCTTGGGTGAAGCTGACATAGCCTANGCCCTNATCCGCAAAACGCCGCTCTATACGCAGACGCGATCCGAAGAGATCGTCTTCGGGGCGAAATCTCACTCCTGCATTGTCCTGATAATCTGCCTGATGTATCTCGGCTCGCGCGCCCACTGAGAGTGTCCAAAGGGAGGTCATCGGCAAGCGCACCTCGCCGTAGATCGCGTGGCGTTCAAGTGCGAATTGACTGGTAAAACTCTGTTCAAGCCACGTGTAGTCGCGCACCAAATCTACGTCGCGATCCAATAAATAGACACCAACCAACCAACTAAGCGCATCTTCACGACTGTCTTTGGATAGCCACCGCACATCTACTGTCGCAGTGTTAATTCCTCGCTCGTAATTATCCGTGGAGCTATAGCCATACGGATGGAATCCTGCGTAGGTCCAGTCCTCATCATAGCCGTACCGAACATCACTGCTAACATACCCAGCGGACGCAATCAGCTGCGCCCAATCGAGGTTGTTAATTTCAACGCGTGCGCTCAAATATCGACTCACCTGCTCATCAACGCCGGGCTGATCCGAGCGAGTCTGACGGTTATTGTCTAGGGAAAAGGCGTCATAGCCATTAGCCACATCCACCCATCCGCCAGCGAGCTGCCAACTCAGCGCTTCACTGCGGCCATCTAACTTCAATCGCACAGTGGATTCGTCGTGGTTATCAGTATTTGAGCTGGGCAAGAAGACATTGTCGATGAAACCATCATCTTGATACTTACGAGCACTCAAACGCATGCCCACATCGTCAGTGAGCGGTCCGCTGATCACAGCACCAGCGCCCTGAGCACCATAGTTGCCCACATCAAACTGGATCCTGTTCTGCCAATCTATCGTCGAGCCTGGGGTGACCACATTGATCAACCCTGCCAGCGCATTCGCCCCGTACAACGTACCCTGGGGACCCCGTAAAATCTCGATCTGCGATACATCAAATAACGTCGCCGCAGTACCAATGCCGCTGAAATCCACGCCGTCTATCAGCAGACCAACAGAGGANTTAAGNGGNTCAGCAAATTGTCCGCGCTCGCCAATGCCACGCATTTGCACGAAGCGCGCTCTCGANGCACCACTGGCAAAATTTACATTTACTGCTCGGGCTAATACCTCTTCTAGGTGATTGACAACATCTGACCTGTCATCAGGAATCAATAACGATACAGAGCCCGCAACTTCGCTTACCGCAACCGCACGCAGCTCTGCAGTAACAACGACTTCTTCTATCGTTTCGACGTCAGCAGTTGCAACGCACAGCGGCAGAGCAAGGCCGATAGCCAGCATCAACTTACGTGACAATATACTNGGAATACTTTTTACCACTACCATTACCATCTCCTATGGACAGGCCAGAAATTAGCCTAAGAAGATGCNGTCCTATTCCTACGCCGGTGTTAACCGGATCAGGTTCAAAGGGTCCGTCNCAATGGACGTCTCAGGCATGTTGCCACCCCTTAGGCGACNCTTATTAAAACAAATATCTTTGCTGGAGTAAAAACCCAGGGCCTAGGAACGGGCGCCAGCGCACAGTCTGAGCACTTTACCAGTGCCCAATTTGTTGACTCCTCGGGGCTTTATCTCACTCCACATGACAGCCGCCCTTGCCAGTAACACGTTGCTCGGCGACCATCGCTATTGCAAACCCATTAACCTACGAATCTGTTACCGTTGCGCAATCTGGTGGGAGTCTACCTTGGCGGCCCAAAACAAACGAAAAAGCAGCAAAAGACGCACTAAAAGCCGACCCAAGCAACAGCGGTTTTGGCCACGCCTGCGCGCGGCAATATGGCGCCTCGTATGGCGCACTTTAATGGGACTCAGCCTGCTAACCGTGCTGCTGTCAGCCGGCTATGCCTACTACATCGATCGCACCATTAGCAAAACCTTCGAGGGCCGGCGCTGGTCTGTGCCCGCACAGGTCTACGCACAGCCACTGGAGTTATTCAGCGGACTGGCACTGTCTAAAAGCCAATTCATAACTGAATTGACTCGCTTAGGTTATCGACCGGACCTGGAGCTTAATTCTGCTGGAACCTACCGAGAGGACAGCCGCGGCGTGACCGCCTACTTGCGCGGTTTCCGCTTCATCGACGGCTTCCGGCCAGCCCAAATACTGCGCTTTACCTTTAATAACAGCGGTATTCGACAGATTACTGAGCCAGGCTCGGGAGAAGTTGTGCTGGTCCGCATGGATCCGGCGAAGATCGGCAGTTTTTTCCCATCCCATGGCGAAGACCGAATCGTATTGACGCCGGAGGAAGTGCCCACTTTGCTCGCCGAAGGCCTGAAAGCGATAGAAGACCGCAACTTCGACGAGCACCGGGGATTCAGCATTAGCGGAATTTTGCGTGCGCTCATTGTGAATCTCCGCGCCGGCGCAACCCGTCAGGGTGGCAGCACCCTCACTCAACAATTGGTGAAAAGCTACTTCCTAACTAACGAACAAACCCTACAACGCAAACTGCGTGAGCTGGCGATGGCGGTAATCTTAGAACTGCGTTTCAGCAAACAAGACCTGCTCACCGCTTACGTCAACGAAATTTTTCTCGGTCAAAATGGCGCCCGTGCAATCCATGGATTTGGTCTTGGTGCACAGTTCTACTTCAACAAACCCCTTAACGAACTGGGGGTGGCAGAAGTTGCAACGCTCATCAGCATCATTCGCGGCCCCTCTTACTACAATCCGTTCCGCCACCCTGAGCGCGCGCTTACCCGGCGCGACAGAATTTTAGACACGTTCTATAGCGACGGACTGATCAATGCTGCGGCTCATCGCAACGCCAAGGCGCAACCCCTGGGCGTCGTTAGCGCCGCCGGACGCGGCGGCGCATATTATCCGGCATTCATGGACCTGGTCCGAAGTGAGCTGTCAGAGCGCTATTCAAATACTGATCTGCGTTCGCAAGGGCTGCAGATTTTTACCACCTTAGAGCCGCGCCTCCAGGAGAATACTCAGCAAGCTGTGAGCCGGACGCTCAATGCCATCGAGCGCGAGCGCGAACTGCCCAGCAATAGTTTGCAGGCGGCCAGCGTCGTCGCTGATAGCCAAACCGGTGAGGTTCTGGCGCTGGTAGGCGGCCGCCAAGGACGTGTCGATGGCTTTAACCGCGCGCTCAACGCACAACGCTCGATAGGCTCGGTGATCAAGCCGGTAACTGTATTAACAGCGCTAAATCAGGGCATGGACTTAACGGACAAAGTTGTTGATCAAGCTGTTACTTTGCCCCAACCCTCGGGGGAAACCTGGGCACCAAAAAACTTCGACGGCAAAACCCACGGGCCGATGCCGATGTATTTGGCACTTAGCCGCTCATTAAATCTGGCAATGGTGGATCTCGGGCAGCGAGTCGGTATCGAGAATGTGCAACAACAATTTACCACCCTGACAGATCGGCGGCCTAACAACCCCTACCCGTCGTTTTTACTGGGGGCTGAAGCCATGTCGCCGCTACAAACCCTCGAGTTATATGGCAACTTCGCCAGTGGCGGCTTTCATACTCGCCCCAAGGCCGTTATCGCAGTGCTGGACGAAAACGGCTCGGCCCTGTCGCACCACACCTTCGAGATGCGCCAAAGCATTCAGATGCCAAAGGTTGCCGCCTTGAATAGAGCACTCGAGTTGGTGATGCGCCGAGGCACCGGCCGAACATCGCCTTTCGCGCAGCTTGGGGTGGCCGGGAAAACCGGCACGACCAACGACAATCGCGATAGCTGGTTCGCTGGCTTCGATAATAGTCACTTGTCCGTCGTTTGGGTCGGCCGCGACGACAACCAGAGCACCGGATTAACTGGCTCCAGCGGAGCCCTGCGGGTATGGAANGCTATGGCCCGACGCAATGGCGTNGACCCTATAACACCANTACCCAGCGACGACCTNGTGGCGATCGAATACACTAGCGGCCAGCGCGCTACNGNACGCTGTGCAGACGTGGTGTTACTGCCGGTGCGGACGCCCCAGTCACTGGCTATCAAGCCAGGCTGTAACATCAAGCCTTCGTTAAAACAGCGCTTGAGATCGATTTTTACCGATGAGTAGCAACATGACAGCGAACTTTGCCCGCTCTATTTGTCTAGCTGCGTATTTGACTCTCGCAGCCTGCGCCAGCGCACCAACACCCAATCCGGCTCCCTCAGCTAAGGCACCAGCACCGGCGGTTGAGCGCCGCCAGCCCGCGCCACCGAAGACTAATACCGATGCGACCTTTGCGCTGCTAAGCGAAGCCGATATTGCACTGGATGCCGCGCAACCTAAACGTGCCATCCTGCTTCTAGAACGCGCGGTAAGAATAGAGCCAAGAAACTTTGAACTATGGATCCGCCTCAGCCGCGCCCACCTCGCAACAGACAATATGAATGCTGCTATGCAACACGCGCGCAAAGCAATCGCCCTGGCAGATGTTGCTGTGGGCGTAACGACGGCTACCGCCCAGGCCAAGGCCTGGCTTCAATATGCGCAGGTGCTTGAGTATCGCGGACAAAAACAAGAGGCCGCTTCGATTCGGCGACGTTATGGGCAACAGCGCGGCTAAGACAAATCGTGCTATGCTGACGATCTAGGATGCGCAGGCCTACATCCCTATGACGCACAAATCTTTTCTGACCATTTGCTGTCTTTGGTTCATAGCAATTGGCCTACTCGGCTGCGCTACCAATCCGGTTACGGGCAGGAGCGAGCTGAACATCATCTCCGAGAGTTGGGAGCTCAAAACCGGTAAGCAACACTACTTACCAATGCGCCAAAGCCAAGGCGGCGACTATGTGGCGGACCCAAAGGTGCAAGATTATGTTCGCCAAGTCGGCAACAAACTGGCGGCAGTCAGCGACCGCAAACTGCCTTACGAATTCTCTGTGGTCAACGACAGCAGTGCTAATGCCTGGGCCCTGCCTGGGGGCAAAATCGCCATACATCGCGGCCTGCTGACTGAACTGAAAAGCGAGGCCGAATTAGCTGCGGTACTTAGTCACGAAATAGTTCATGCAGCAGCGAAACATGGTGCCAAAAGCATGCAACGCGGCATGCTGTTACAAAGCACTATTGCACTTGCCGGCGCTGCCGCCGAAAACTCAAGCTATACGGAATATGCAGAGCGGGCAGCAGAATTGGGTGCCACGCTTATTAGTACCAAGTATGGGCGCGATGCTGAGCGCGAGTCGGATCTTTACGGCATGAACTACATGACCAGAGCCGGCTATGACCCGATGGGCGCTGTGGACTTGCAACAAACATTTGTGAATATTTCGCGGAGCCGGCAAAGCAATGCTCTAGCACCCTTATTTGCCAGCCACCCTCCCTCCAAAGAGCGTCTTGCAAGCAATCGCGCTCATGCCGCAACGTTGCCGAAAGGCGGAGCGCGCGGAACGGCACGCTATCAGCAGGTAATGCAGCACCTGCGAACCACCAAACCCGCTTATCAAGCCTATGAAAAAGCCACTGCAGCTTTTGCTGAGGCTGATTTTACAACTGCNCAGGCGCTGGCAAAAACAGCCATCAAAATTGAGCCTAATGAAGCGCATTTCTTCGGGCTGCTTGGTGACATTGCAAGCATTAACGACCGCGTGGCCCTTGCACAAAGGCACTATCGTCATGCCATTCGACTCAATGACCGGTTTTTTTATCCACATTTACAAAGCGGCTTGATCAGCAAAGAATTGGGCGAACTAGACGCNGCCAAGGCCAGTCTGAAACGCAGCATTGCGCTATTACCCACGGCTTCAGCCCATAACGCCCTTGGCGAAATTGCTGAATCTGAGGGCAACCTCGCGCAAGCCAAAGAATATTTTGCTGCAGCCAGCGAGGACAATGGGGAGGCTGGTCAGGCCGCCCAAACCGCCTTGATTAGGCTCAATGTGGCCGAGAACGCCGGCGCTTACATCACTACTACANTCGAGCTTGCAGGCACCGGTGAATGGGTCATAACTCTGCACAATACTGCGCCGCGTGATTTNACCGACCTGACGCTGGTGCTGGCCTATGCCGACCAAAACGGTCGAGTGCGGCGCCAACAACTCAACCTCAGGGGGCACATAAGCGCGCAAAACCGAAGACGGATATACAGCGGCTTGACCGTGAAAGCTAGTCTATACCCACCTCAGGTCAGCGTTAGCGAGATACAACTTCGAACTAACTGACACGGGCGTAAAGTGCTGCGCGATCCTTTTCAAAGCGACGACCGGCCAAGTAAAACAGCGGTATCGCCAGTGCGGATATAATCGAGAACACCACTAGCGTTACTGTATAAGGTTCAGAGATGCCCTCCTGTGCCATCATCCAATCAATTGCATAGCCAGCTCCGGTAACACCAATACCCAAGCCGACAAGGTTTAACGACAGAATATAGAACGCCACCAAGGTGCCGCGAATTTGCGGTGGCACGAGTTCCTGCACGGTAGAAAAAGTGGGGCCGTAAAAACACCCAAGCTGGAAGTAACCGAGGAAAATTCCAAGCATGAACATCAGCGAGGAGGGATCGACAAACCGATAGATTATGGTGAGTGGGGTCAATATCAGCATAATCCAAAATAGAAACATTGGCCGCCCCATACCGGTTTTGCGCAAGAAGGCATCGCCCCCTACACCACCAAATAAGTTACCCAGAATACCGCCCGCCAACGCGATCCAGCCAGTTAGCTCAGCAATTTCGGTTCGGTCAAAGCCACGTTCTTCGACAAACCATAACTGTTCAAAGGTCGCAGCGCCCAGAATAAAATGAAAGGCAACACCGCCGCCAATGGTCATGGTTAATGCAGGAGAGCTTTTTAGCGCGCCCAGCAAGATTTGCACAATCTCGCGCACGGTGGGCTTCTCGGCCGGCTCCGCCGCTTCGACCTCGTGTTTGCGCGGTGTTTCTTTGATGAACAACATCACGATGGCTAGCAACACGCCAGCGCCACCTAATGCGTAGAAGCAGCCACGCCAGCCAAGAATGGGCTCCAGATAGGCAACAATAATGAGACTGGCAGCCACGCCAACCGGTACGCCCATATAATAGACCCCAGAGGCAAAACCCAATCGACTCGAGGGGAATCGGTCGGCTAACAGCGACATCGAGGTCGGCGTCATGATGGACTCACCAACACCAATGAAAAGTCGTGGAATTGCGAGGCTGACAAAACCCTTTGCCGCTCCGGACAGTGCAGTTAACGCGCTCCACAATGCCAAGCCTCCGGCAATGAGCCGAGTACGATTAACCTTATCCGCAAGCATGCCCATGAACAGACCGGCCACCGAATAGAAGATAATAAAGATCAAACCGGTTAGGAGACCAAACTCAGTATTGGTTAAACCCAAATCCGGCACGATCCAATTGGCAAAACTCGCCAGTAATTGCCGATCAACAAAATTCATAACGTTGAGCAACGTTAGGAACATCAAAAAGCCGTAATCCCGTGCCGACGCACCCGAGTTATCTTGCATCACTAGCTACTCCCCCCGTAGTGGCTCAAGACTATTTGAGAATCCTTGCGGACGCCAGCACCACGTCATATACAACTATGCTCGAAGCAAGACATCATCACGACCTTTTCCAAGTGCCACTGTGCAACACGATTTTACGACGGCATCTCGGTTGAAGACCTGTATTATGGCGGTTAGCTGCGGGCAGGTGAGAGCCTACAGACAAAGATCAACCCCATGGAGCAATGGAAGAAAAGAATGCGCCTGGTTAACTGCCACAATTTTCACGACTTTCGGCTACTCGCAAAACAGCGGCTCCCAAGCCCAATTTTTAATTATATTGACGGTGCAGCAGAGGACGAAAGAACCTATGCCCGTAACACCGCGAGTTTTGATGACTGTGATCTGGTGCCCAATGTTCTTCGGGGTACCGAGTCAGTAGACATGCAAGTGAGCATAATGGGGCAACGCCTCGACATGCCCATTTATTGCTCTCCCACCGCACTGCAGCGTGTCTTTCATCACGAGGGCGAGCATGCGGTCGCTGCGGCAGCCCACAAATACGGAACCATGTTTGGCGTTTCGTCACTGGGCACCGCCAGTCTTCAGCAAATCCGCCAGCAATACCCGGGGCCTCAGTGCTACCAATTTTACTTTCATAAGGACCGCGGCCTTAATCGCGCCATGTTGGAAAACGCCAAGGCGGCAGGTATCGACGTTTTGATGCTCACCGTCGACACCATTACCGGCGGCAATCGCGAACGGGACTTACGTACAGGATTTTCGATCCCCTTTCGACTCAACCTTACAGGTCTAGTGAATTTTGCAATTAAGCCGAGATGGGCTTTTAACTACCTGATGCACGAGAAATTCTCGCTTCCACAACTGGATGACTATGTGGATATGTCAGGGGGCGCTGTATCCGTTGGCCGATATTTTACCGAAATGCTCGATCCAACCATGACCTGGGACGACGTAACTGAGATGATCGAGTTGTGGGACGGCGAGTTCTGTTTAAAGGGCGTCATGAGCCAGGAAGATGCGATAAAAGCCAAAGAAGTCGGCGCTACCGGTATCGTGATATCCAACCATGGAGGCCGCCAACTAGAGGGCAGTCGCTCGCCCTTTGACCAGTTACAAGAAATCGTCGATGCAGTTGGCGACGATATAGACGTGATCATGGACAGCGGAGTGCAGCGTGGCAGCCATGTTCTTAAAGCCTTGGCAGCTGGCGCAAAGGCGGTGGGCGGAGGCAGATTCTACCTCTATGCCCTAGCTGCCGCTGGACAGGCGGGCGTCGAACGCGCCTTAGAGATCATGCGCACAGAAATTGAGCGCAACATGCGGCTAATGGGGGTCAGTAAAATTTCTGAACTCAACCGCAACCACTTGCGCTATCGATAACCAAAGACGCGAGACTTGCCGCATTGGTAGCCAAGCAGCAAATTAATTGCGCTTGTTTATATCCACCGTGTAATAAAGGTTAACCAGCTCTTTGCGTTGGCCGTCCACAATCAACGGTACAAAACGCGTATTTTCTAGAAAAGACCCCACCGATTGGTTGATCTCTTTCCGATAGGCGCTAATGGCTTCCGCGTTTTCAGTGGCCGTATAGCTGAGCAATTTACCCCTACCGCTTTTTTCTACCTTGTACACCACATTTGCTTTGTGCGGTGCCCAACCACGCTGATCGAAAAGCATATTCTTAGGGAAACGCGCAGGCACGCAGTAGAGCGACTGGCAAAGTTGCAATTCTTGTACTCTATCTTGCGGCCACTGTTTGGCGATGCATTCGTCNCCCCTGCAGGCCAAGCAGTATTTATTCCCTTTCTCACGGAGTTTTTTCAGCTGGGCCACGCCATCCTTTGTCAGCGAGCCACCGGCTAGCATATTGCACTGGAAAACAGGGATTTCCGTACCCACCAAACTTTCTAGGGAGTTTTGCTCTGCCCGCGCCACCGATACTGGCAATAACAACGCAACCAGCGCGATTTTAATTGCAAACGACATCTCATCCTCCTTGCTCAAGTATTCCCCAAGCCCGCAGGATACTCGCCGCGAAAAACGCAATTCAACCCTTATTCAGCCCCTAAANCNGAAAAATACGGCGNCGCNCAGGGNCCTATGCACCTGCAGGAATACANCGCCAACGCACCANCTGACCCGCTGCAAGAGGCACGAGCTCATCTGAGCCNTAATTAATNGTGGCTGGTAAATTCCATTCCTGCTGCTGCAACGTGACTTTTTTAGTATTCNGTGGCAATTGGTAAAACTCTGGGCCGTTGAGACTGGCGAAAGCCTCCAGATGCTGCATNGCATCTTCTTGCTCAAATACTTCAGCGTACAGCTCAAGCGGCGCGTGATGGCTGAAACAACCCGCTGAACAGCATTCGGCTTCTTTCGCATGTCGAGCA
>NZEI01000024.1 GCA_002690405.1 Gammaproteobacteria bacterium | reverse complement strand
GATTAGTTGACTGCTTTCACGGCCATCGCCCGTTTTGCATTGTATGTTCCAATTTTGCTCACTTGCTCGGGAGGTTGAACGTGTGAATTCAATCAAGGAGTGTTCATTGAGAATGGCAATCGTGGGCATCGTTCCAGTCATGATCACGCCCTTCCATGAGGACGGCGATATTGACTGGGGTGGCCTCGAAAACCTAATTGAATGGTACATCACGCATGGCGCCCAGGCGCTGTTTGCGGTGTGCCAGTCGTCCGAAATGCAGTTCCTGAGCCTTGCGGAGCGACGCGACCTCGCCATCTTCACGGCAAAACAGGTCGCCGGCCGCATCCCGGTGCTCGCCTCCGGGCATGTCGCTGACGATCCGTCCGAGCAGCTGCGCGAACTCTCCGTCATGGCAGACACAGGCATCGACTGCCTTGTCATGGTCAGCAACCGGCTGGATCCGGAAAATGCCGGTGGCGCTCAACTGCGTGAGGCTCTGGACAAGCTGAAGACTGCCCTGCCAGCCACCCTGCCGCTCGGCATGTATGAATGTCCGGCCCCCTATCGCAGGCTGTTGGCCGATCCAGAGATCCGGTATCTGTGTGATGATCCGCGCTTTGTGTTCATGAAAGATGTATCATGCGACCTGGGGGTGGTGCAGCAGCGTGTCCAGCTCGCAAGGGGCAGCGCGCTGGCAATTAACAACGCCAACGCGGCGATCGCGCATCCGGCGCTGGCATCCGGCGCTGACGGGTTCTGCGGCGTATTCACGAATTTTCATCCAGACCTGTACAGATGGCTTCAGGATGACGGTCCGAGCCATCCGGAACTGGCAGACGAACTCGCTATATTTCTGGCTCTGGCCGCCCTTGGCGAACCGATGGGATACCCGAAGCTGGCGAAACTCCATCACCAGCGGCTTGGCACCTTCAAGAGTGATTACAGCCGTGCCGTAAGCGGAGATATTCTCGCCATCCACTGGGCGCTGGACGCTGTGATGGACAGAATTTCAAAGGGCACCGAGCTATGGCGCCAACGGATCGCGGAGCTGGGCTAGCCGGGACCGGCCACTCTCACATCGCGTCGAGCGTATGGACGAGCCCGTTGGTGATATGCTCTTCCAGCCGCCGTGCGGCGGCCTCGCTGTCGCGCGCCAGAGCGGCATCGAAAATATCCTTGTGTTCCCGTGCCGCCTCATCACCGCGATAGGTCAGAACCAGCATCTGGTAACGCAGGTATTTCCAGAACAGGACCGCATGCAGCTCAAGCATGTTCTTGGAATTGCAGGCCCGGATCAACGCCAGATGAAATTCCCAGTCATAGCGTTTCCAAAGCTCCTTTTCCGTCTCGTCCCCGCTTTGCATACGGCGTTCCATGAGATGCAGCTTGTGATGGGCCGCGACAAGGTCGCCTTCCCAGTCGGTATCCCCATTCTCGACCGACTCCCTTAGCGCGTGACACTCCAGCAGAATGCGAAGGTTGGAAATTTCGCTCAGATCATCTTTCGATACCGGAGTAACGAAAAAACCGCGCTGCTCCTCGGCTGACACAAAGCCGTCGCTTGCCAGACGGTTCAGGGCTTCGCGCAGGGTGGAGACACTGGCGGCATAGGCGGTTTTCAGCCCGTCCAGCTTGAGCTTTGTTCCGGGGGCCAGCTTGCCAAAGATGATGTCATGCTTGATTCGCTCGTAAGTCGAATGACCGACAGTGCTCTGCTGTCCCTTGTTCAGAAAACCGAGTTTGCCATGGTCNTTATGCATCAGGTCGGGANCCGTNTNCGTNGGGTTGTCNTTGNNNNTNAGNNCANAGANTACGCNTANTTCNGGATGAATCTCAATTNAATCATATTTTCATTGAATTTNAAAAATATATGATATTAATTCTAATAACCGATGTTCAGTGGTGTGGTTTCCACACCAAAGGCAGCATCGGGTGCGGCAGCGTTTCATGCGAAGTCAATTGACGACCATGTGGGGACAGCTTTGGGGTCGACGCCAAACAAACAGAACAAGACAGCAATGCCGTTGCGCATTGCCATCACCGGCCTGGGCCTGGTGGGGCTTCGTCACGCCAAGGCCATCAGCCAGGTGGGTGGCGTAACGCTGTGCGCTGTTGCCGACCCTAGTGCAGAAAGCCGGAACAAGGCGGCAGCCGATGATGTGCCGCATTTCGAAACGATTGAGCAGCTGATTGAATCGTCCCGGCCGGATGGCATCATCCTGGCAACGCCGACAACGCTCCATGCGGCGCAGGCACGGCTCTGTGTCGATGCCGGCATTCCCGTTCTGATCGAAAAGCCGCTTGCGGAAAATCTGGCCGAAGGCGAGGCGCTGGTAAAGCACGCCGAGGCGGCCAATGTGGCGGTGATGGTGGGACACCACCGGCGCTTCAACCCGATTATCCAGAAGGCCCACGCGATGATTGGCGAAGGCCGGATCGGCGAGGTCAAATCCGTTCATGCGACCTGCTGGTTCTACAAGCCTGACAGCTATTTCGACATCGCGCCCTGGCGCAAAGGNGAAGGCGCGGGCCCGGTATCGGTCAATCTTGTTCATGACATCGACCTGATCCGGCATCTGTGTGGCGAGATCACTCAGGTTCAGGCGCAGGCGAACCCGTCCTCACGAGGCTATGACAATGAGGATGTGGCAGCGGCCCTTTTCACCTTTGCCAATGGCGGCATCGGCACAGTGTCGGTATCCGACAGCATTGTCGCGCCATGGAGCTGGGAATTCACCTCGCGTGAATATCCCGTCTACCCCTTTACCGGGCAGAGCGCCTATCAGATCGGCGGCACGGAAGGATCGCTGTCGATCCCTGACCTGGCGCTCTGGACCCATGATCAGGCACGCGACTGGTGGTCGCCGATGTCGGCCAATATCGTCGATTGTGACCGGTCCGACCCGCTGATCAACCAGATTGACCATTTCGCCAGCGTTATTCGTGGCGAGACCACTCCTCAAGTTTCCGGGCGCGAAGGCTTGCGCACCCTGGCCGTTATCGAAGCAATCCAGATTGCCGCGAAGACTGGCCAAACAATCCAACTGGCTGACAGATCCGGCCATCANGAGTTGGCGGAATTCTCGCGGGATTCTGAAAACANTGAAGCAAACAAGCCAGACANAACCAACCTGGCGCTGTGANAGGCGTCGTATCATCAACCNTANGGAGGANAAAACGATGATCNACAAAATGAACCGTCGCACGGCCATGTCCGCGCTTGTTGCGGTNGGCATGTTCGCTGCAGGTGCAGCACCTGCCGCAGCAGCAGACATGACCTTCACCCTTGCAACTTCCGGNTCCGAGACCGACCAGCGTTCGGTCGCNATGGCCGAGGTGTTCGCACCGATGGTAGCAGGCTTTGCTGATTACAAGCCGGGCTATAATGGCTCCATGTTCGCACAGGGCACCGAGCTTGACGCCATCAGCCGTGGCAACCTGACCATGTCGATTGCTTCGGCACAGGAACTGGCCCAGTTCTTCCCCGAGTTCTCGATCTTTGCAACCGGCTATGTCCATCAGGATGCAGCTCACCAGGTGGCTGTTTTTAACAACCCCTTGATGGACCCGTTCAAGCAAAAGGTGGAAGACGAGCTTGGCGTGAAACTGCTCTCGGTCATGTACCTTGGCCGTCGCCACGTCAACCTGCGCTTCTCGCGTGACGAGAAGAATGTCATGACCCCGGCAGATCTGGCGGGTGTGAACCTGCGGATGCCCGGTACCGACGCCTGGCAGTTCCTTGGCAAGGCACTCGGTGCAGCGCCGACACCGATGGCATTNACCGAAGTCTACACCGCCCTGTCTTCGGGNGCTGTNGACGGTCAGGACAACCCGCTGCCNACCGTTGTAGACGCCAAGTTCTACGAGGTNACCAAGCANATCGCCCTGACATCCCACCTNGTCGACCTGAACTACATCGCCTTCTCGAAGAAGACNTGGGACNGCCTGTCGGCAGACCAGAANATGNCCGTTCAGCGCGCCGCGGATGCCGCTGCCGCCTATGGNCGCCTNAAGCAGCTTGATAAAGANAACAATCTGGCTGACTTTATCCGTAGCAACGGCGTTGAAATCTACACCCCTGACCTGGATGCTTTCCGCACCCACGTTCAGGGCCAGTATGTTGGCAGCGAGTTCGCCGCCAGCTGGCCGGAAGGCGTTCTGGAGAAGATCAACGCTCTGGGCAACTAAATTGACCTGAAGCGGCGCGGGAGACCTATATGTTTGAGACAATTCTTAAACGAGTCTCCCGCGTCGCAGAATTTATCGCCGCCATGATACTGGCGGCGATTTTCATCATTTTCCTGCTGCAGATTTTTACCCGTTACGCCCCGAAAATCGCCTGGCTGATGCCGATTCCGCCCATCCATGACTGGATGATGGCGCTTGAGCCGATTGGCTGGACCGTTAATCTGATTTCACTTCTGTGGGTCTGGCTCATCTTTTTCGGCTGCGCGTTCTTTGTCCGTGAAAGCGACCATGTCGCCTTCGATGTCTTTTTCCAGGCGGTGTCGCGATCATGGCAGCGCTACCTCGCCATGGCGACAGCGCTGATCATGGTCGTAGCCATGCTGTATTCCTTCGGCCCGACCTGGGATGCAATTTTCGGCAGCCGCCTGATGGAGTTAAAAAAGATCCAGACGCTGCGCATTCCTGTTACCGGCGACAAGATCCCGATCAAGTGGCTGTTTGCGTCCTATATCCTGCTGATGATCGTGATCACGCTGCGCTACCTGTGGCGTGGTGTCACGCTTGCCAGGACTGCCCTGCCACCAGATGACAGTGCCCGCGCACCGGCGGCGGGCGGCAAGGATGGGGAGGATGCGTCATGAGCATGGAGCTGATCCTCGGTCTACTCGCCCTGTTCGGCACAGCCGCCATCGGTACGCCGGTCGCCTATTCCATCATCGTCGGGGTTATCGTCTATCTAGGTGTTGCTGGCCAGGACATCGCCATCGCCGGTGAAACCATGGTGCAAAGGCTGTTCGACGGGTTTCTGCTTCTGGCGGTACCGCTTTTCATCGTGTCTGCTAATATCATGAATGCCGGCTCGATTTCCGACCGGTTGCTGCATTTCTGCGTGGCGCTTGTCGGCCGGTTCCGCGGCGGTCTTGGTCATGTCAATGTCGTGGCCAGCCTGATCTTTTCCGGCATGTCCGGTTCGGCGGTGGCCGATGCAGCTGGCATCGGCAAGATCATCATTGACATGATGGTCAAGAGCGGGCGCTACACCCGCGGCTATGCCGCCGCCATCACCGCCGCGACAGCAACAATCGGTCCGATCATTCCGCCCTCTATCCCGATGGTGCTCTATGCGCTGGTCTCGAACGCCTCGATTGGCAGCCTGTTTCTGGCCGGGATCGTCCCGGGCCTGGTGATGGGCGTCGTCCTGATGGGGATGAACGCCTGGATATCGCATCGTCGTGACTTCGGCCAGGAAGAGGCGGTGCCGCTTCGTGAACTACCTCGCGTTACAGCCAAGGCGACGCCCGCCCTGCTGATGCCGGTGATCCTACTGACCGGGATCTATTCCGGCGTTACCACACCAACCGAGGCCGCCGCCGTAGCCGCGCTCTATGCGCTGATTGTTGCAGCAGGGCTGTACCGGGCATTGAAGCTGAGAACGCTGTACGAGGTGTTTGTCGAGAGCGCACGATCGGCAGCCTCCGTCGGCCTCGTGATCGGCGCCTCGATGATCCTCACCTATGTGGTGATTCAGGAGAACATTCCGCAGACGATCTCGACACTGCTGGCCGGGGCCGACATTAGCCCGCTGATGTTCCTGTTCCTGGTGAATATTCTGGTCCTGCTTCTGGGCTGCGTTCTGGATGCCACCGTCATCATTCTGGTGATTGTGCCGCTGTTCATCCCGACCTGTAACGCGTTGGGGATCGATCTTGTCCATTTTGGGGTTCTCATCGTCGTGAACTCCATGATCGGTCTGATCACGCCACCCTACGGCATTCTGTTGTTTGTCATCAGTGCGGTGACCAAAATCCCGCTGACGGAAATCATTCGCGAAATCTGGGCGTTCCTGGCCGTGCTGCTGATCGCCTTGCTGGCCATGATCATCTTCCCCGATCTGGTTTTGTGGTTGCCGCGCAGCCTTGGATACTAGGCCCATGCAAAATGCTCCATCAGGCCAGATATGCGCCGCACAAGATAGGTCCCCTGCCCCGCTATTGAATGTAGGGCTGATCGGTACCGGCCGGATCAGTGATATTTATCTGCAGACATGCGCGTCATTCCCTGAAATCAGCATTGCTGCCTGTGGCAGCCTTGATCTTGAGGAAAGCAGGAAGAAGGCTGTGCAACATGACATCCCGAAGGTCGCCAGTCCCGAGGATATCATCGCCGATGACAGCATTGACTGCATCCTGAACCTGACAATTCCGGCGGTTCATGCAGAGGTGAGCATGGCCGCGCTGGCGGCTGGCAAGCACGTCTATTCGGAAAAACCGTTTGCGACCACGCTTCAGGACGGGCAACGCATCCTCGATCTTGCCGCCTCAAAAGGGCTGTTGGTTGGCAACGCCCCCGACACCTTTCTTGGCGGACGCTGGCAGACGGCGCGCAAGCTCGTCGACAGCGGCGTGGTCGGGAAACCGATCGGCTGCATGGCGCATGTCGGAACGCATGGTGTCGAACGGCACAACCCCAATCCCGATTTCTATTACCAGCCGGGCGGCGGGCCGCTGCTGGATCTTGGCCCCTACTACCTGACCGCCATGGTATTTCTGATGGGACCGATCAGACGGGTCAGCGGCATGGCAAGCCGGTCTTTTGACACACGGCAGATCGAAAATGGACCTCGGCACGGAGAATGGATGAATGTCGAGGTCGACACCCATTCCCTGTCGATGATGGAGTTCGCCTCCGGTGCCATCGGCAACATGACCATCAGTTTTGACATATGGGACAGCGAAAGTCCGCGCTTCGAGATCTATGGCACCGAAGGAACGATCTGCATTCCGGACCCGGACCCGGTGCACGGCGCCAATAATTTCCACGGCCCTGTATGGTATCGCACCCGCCAGACTAGCCGATGGGAATTCCAGCCTCGCCCGACCGATAGGCCCGCCGACTGGCTCGAGGCCGACAACACCCATGGCTTCAATGCCAACAGCCGTGGCCTCGGTCTGCTGGACATGGCCCATGCGTTGAATGAAGGCCGGACACCGCGCGCCAGCGGCGCGCTGGCACAGCATGTCCTTGAGGTCATGCTTGCCATCGAGGCATCGCCAAAACAGGGCGGCTTTATCGACATTGTCAGCATCTGCGCCACTCCTCCTCTCCTTCCAGAAAATTTTCCGAGCTGACCAGGATGACCATCCAGAAACTTGATATCGCCGAGCCGTTCTTTTCCGTGTCGATGGTCAGTCACGAGGCCAGCCTGACCATCACCGGCCGCACAATCGTCCTTAACCTGGCCGACAGCCCGATCCGCATCCGCGAACAGACGCTGGGGAGTCTGCAGTCTGTCATCCTGCGCGACACCGAAATCGAGACTGTTCAGCACGCCATTCTTGTCGAGCGGTTCGATGACCACCCTGACGAGGCCGCCCTCATGGAAGATGTGCGCCGGAGTTGGCCGTCGGCGTTCGAGGTNCGCGGTGAGGAACGGCTTCGCGGCATCGGCCATTACATGTCCCCCAAAATCTGGGTCGGGCAGATCGGGGTGACGATGTACCACTCGGCGACGGTGCCGCTGAATGTCGGGCTTCACCGCGACCACGCCTTCTGCCCGGTTCCTGGGTTCCGCGAGGTGCATACGCAGATTGTCGGGTTNGGCAAGATGCAGCAGTGTCGTGAGCGCGACGTCGACACCCTCTATCTGGAGGAGCCGATGGCGCCTGGCACCACGCACCGGCCGATGTATGACGACCAGGGCAACTATCCCTGGCATCAGTTCGAAACCATCACGCCATCAATCTTCATGGCAGTCGAGATGCTGCCCGACGGCGCATCGCCGCCACANCTCTAGGACGCCCAACATGGCCATTCTTCCCACCAGCTTCGATTTTGACGGACCATTCCCCTCCCAGACCCGCCGCCTGCGGCTGGGTGTGGTTGGAGGCGGCCGGATTTCGCAGACACAGGCCATGGCCGCCCGCATGACAGACCGCTGGGACATTGTCGCCGGTGCGTTTTCCTCCGATCCGGCCAAGGCGCAGCGGCGCGGTGAAGAGTGGAATGTCGCCGCGGACCGCTCCTATGCCGATTTTCAGGCGATGGCAGTCACGGAAGCCGCGCGGGAAGACGGCATCGACGCGGTGATGATCACCACCCCGAACCACGCGCATTTTTCGGCCGCGGCGGCCTTCCTCGAAGCCGGCATTGATGTCATCTGCGACAAGCCGCTGACNAATGATCTNGCNNAGGCGGAGCAGCTGGAGAAACTTGCNGGANACAANGGGCTGGTNTTNGNNGTCTGCTACACCATGTCCTGCTATCCNATGATNCGNCAGGCGCGCGAAATNGTNNCNTCNGGCNTNNTNGGNCGGATCAACCAGATNCATGTTGAGTTCATGCANGACTGGATGACGCCAGANAATGCCNNCNATGCGCCNCATGTGAAATGGCGCCTTGATCCNAAAATTTCCGGACCGACNAGCTGTGTNGGGGATATCGGNACNCATGCGGCCCATCTGGCNCAGTTNGTCAGCGGTCTGGCGATGACCGNTNTGCGCGCNGATTTTCATGTATGNGGCNCNCCNAANCCNCTTGAGGACACNGCNTTCATGACNGTCAGNTATGACNNCNACGTNCCNGGGACNNTGATGGCGACACGTCAGGCNCCNGGCAATCGCGGCGGNCTGCGNTTGCGNATTTTNGGNNGCCTTGGCGGGCTGGAGTGGGACATGGAAGACTGCGANCGGCTCAGGCTCAATATCTTCGGACAGCCTGACCAGACCCTGACACGCGGTCATGGCCACGGACTGTCCCCCCGAACAGAGAGGTTCGTGCGGACCGGCAGGGGCTTCCCGGAAGGTCTGATAGAGGCCTGGGCCAACCTCTACACAGAATTTGCCCTCGCTGTCGGCGCGCGGCGCGACGGCATGGCGCAGCCGGATGACTGGTTAGGCTACCCCCGCATCAGCGATGGCGTAACAGGTGTGCGCTTCATAGAGGCGGCCGTCCGGTCGAACGTAGCTGGTGGTTCTTGGGTGAACATCTGAGTGTTGCTGGGCGCAGCCACTTGGTCAGGCTAACGACAAAGCAGGAGAACATCAGATGAAGACCTCGACAGCCACCGTTTCGATTGCAGGTGATCTTGGCGAGAAGCTCACCGCCATCGCCAAGGCCGGTTTTGACGGCATCGAGATTTTCGAGCAGGACTTCATAAGCTTTGACCTGAGCCCTGCGGATGTCCGCAGAATGGCAGCTGATCACGGGCTGGAAATCACGTTGTTCCAGCCATTCCGGGACTTCGAGGGACTACCCGAGGGGCCTTTGCGACAGCGTGCCTTTTCGCGGGCACGCCATAAATTCGACCTGATGTGTGAACTTGGAACGGACCTGATGTTGGTCTGCTCGTCAGTGCATCCGGCGGGGCTTGGCGGTATCGACCGCTGTGCCGATGACTTCCGGGAGCTTGGAGAGATCGCGAACAGCTATGGTGTGCGGGTGGGGTATGAGGCGCTGGCCTGGGGGCGGTTCATCAATGATCACCGTGATGCTTGGGAAGTGGTAAGACGCGCCGATCATGAGAATGTCGGCCTGATCCTTGACAGCTTCCATACACTTGGCCGCAAGCTCGACCCGGACAGCATCCGTACCATTCCCGGTGACAGGATCTTCTTTGTGCAGCTGGCCGATGCACCGGCCATCGAGATGGATCTTCTCTATTGGTCACGTCATTTCCGTAACATGCCGGGCGAGGGTGATCTTGATCTACCATCGTTCATGGACGCGCTTTACGCCACCGGATATGACGGGCCTTTATCGCTAGAGATTTTCAATGACGAGTTCCGGCGCGGCGATGCCGAGATGGTGGCCCGGGACGGGCATCGATCATTGATCAATCTGATGGACGATCTTCGCCGTCGGTCAGACCGGCCCTCACCATCACTGCCTGTACTGCCGGAACGCGTTGATGTAGCGGATGTCCAGTATATCGAGCTGGCTTGCAAACCCGATGACATGGATGGGATCGAGTCACTCCTGACAAAAGTTGGGCTGGCAAAGACCGGAACGCATAAATCAAAACTGGTGACGCGGTTCCAGAGCGGGAATGTGAATATTCTGGTGAATACCGACCCGGCTGGCAGATCATTTGCGCTGGCAAGCGAACATGGGGCGGTCGTCAGCGAAATTGCCTTTGCCACACCCGATGCGATGGCGGCACACAGGCGCGCTTTGGCTTTGGGGGCGGAACCTGTCGCCCTGCCGCATCAGGCTGGCGAGCAGAACATCCCTACCGTCCGCGGCGTTGCAGATAGCCTAATCCGGTTTCTCGACCCAACCATGGACATCTGGGCATCTGATTTCAAAACCACGACCAGCGACCCCGCCGGGACAAATGGTGTGCACAGTATCGACCATATCGCCCAGACCATGAGATATGATGAAATGCTGAGCTGGACCCAGTTCTATACGAGCATTTTTTCCATGGCCAAATCTCCCATGGTTGACGTCATCGATCCGGAAGGCATTATCCGGAGCCAGGCGGTGACGGGCCGCGATAGCAGTTTGCGCCTCACACTTAATGGCAGTGAAGCCCGGCGCACAAGCGCCCACAGGTTTGTTGCCGACGGGGCCGGCGCAACGGTTCAACATCTGGCGTTTGCAGTGAATGACGCAGTGGAGATGGCCGAGCACCTTTGCCAGAACGGGTTTTCCATTCTGCCGCAGACCGAGAATTACTATGCCGATCTTGCCGCACGGTTCGACCTGCCAAACGACTTCATCACCACGCTCAAAGCCCTTCACATCCTCTANGACGAAGATGAGACTGGNGGCTTTCTGCATTTCTACAGCACAGTTTTCGGCAACGGACTGTTTTTTGAGTTTGTTGAACGACGCAACGGATATGATGGCTTCGGCGCCCCCAACGCCCCGTTCCGTCTGGCAGCACAGCGGCGATTATCATCTGCCAAGAGCTGATATTCTGCACCAGGNNCTTTCTGCTCTTTCAGTCATCCTCTGTGTTTTTTTAGCCCCCTATGTACAAGCCAAATTTTGGGGGCTCTTGTAAGTGGTGCTTGTGCCCCGTTGCTCGCTCTAACAAAACCGCTAGTCACTGGCGCTACCAATCCATCAAGCTATAAGGCCTCTGTACACGGGATTTTGCGGTCTTTAGGAAGGTCTGCTTTAGACTTCGATTAGCCGAAAGGCTAGCCACTGTTGAGTTGTGGCACCTGACATAAAGGACGAGCGGTAACCAAGAATGTCATACAGATCCGGGGGCGCCGTCGGCGCTGCACCACTTTCAGGTGCATCGTCGTCGACGTCTGCCTCCCGTTTCGATTGCCTACCAAGATTTTGGTTGGCCTGTTTTGCTGCTTCCACTTGCATGTTTTNGGTAACGGCAGGACGGTTAGAATTGTTTAATTNTCAGTCCAAGTTCCCAAGCTAAAAAAAGAGCCAGCAAAGCTGGCCCAAGTTTAGGGAGGAAAACATGCGTAATGTTCACCTCTNTAAACGACCCATTCTAGAAACTGTTAATTCAAAGGCTGAATAACGTCTAATCAGACGAACACTCTGGGAGACGTTTCATCCAACCTAGCAGCGATCGCCCTAGCTGATCTGGCACCTGCCTCACGGCTCTTTGTCCTGAGACACATGGCGAATTTGTCATGCTCGTACTTGTGTCTGAGGTCTTTGGGAATGCGTCGGGAGAAGTAAAACACACCGTCCTTACGGTATGTGAACTGCGGATTGCGACCTACCATGTGACCTACTCTTTTCGGTGCGCAAGCGCGTGATCTGCTTGCAAACCATTGNAAAGAGTTTGGAAAGTTCACGTTCCGGTCCGAAGACTGGAGCGGGTGAAGGGATTCGAACCCTCGACCCCAACCTTGGCAAGGTTGTGCTCTACCCCTGAGCTACACCCGCGATCGCGTTGCTGCCATTGCGGCCAGCACGTTNCGCGTTGCGACGGTATAATGCAAGCTGTGCGCCCTTGCAAGTGGGGAATGAAAGAGGCGCGCCATTTCCTGTGATGCCGTTTTACGGATGTGCATCCGTATCGCNCTGACGGGCGTGTCAGCGTCGCTTTCTTGCTGGCGCAGAAACGCCTCACCGGTGCATTTGCATCCCCAGGCGGATCACGCCGCGCCGGTTACATTCCGGTAGGATGTCTCGATGGCATGCAGGAAGGATTGGGCTGACGAGCTTGCCGCTAGCAGCAGGAAATGCGCGTCTGCAAGGCAGATGATCGTCGCCGCCATATGCTCCATCACCGTGCGGCCGGCCATATCGGTACCGAAATTGTCTGGATGCAGGTCCAGCGGGCAGAGCCGTTCCATGGCGGCCATTGTGTCAGGGCCGGAAATCTCGATAGCCACCAGCGAATCCGTCTGGTCGGTCGTGTAACCCGTCCCTTTCAGCCCTGTTTGGACATGATGTTCTGCATCCGGTGTGGTGTGCGCGAAGACAAGCAGCATCTGGTCCGGTGCGGTGTTGACGGCGCGCATGCCATTCTTGCTGGTTGTGCTGCAGGTNGCTGACGGCATGGCAAGCCCGTGCCCCGCTTTCAGTGCCCGTTTCAACGCGGCATCCCCGCCAAGCGGGGTGGCAACAGACACCATTGNCAGATCATCGCGCTCGATGATGCGGTTGCCGGCAATNGTGATATCCGCGCCACCAAGANTCTTGGNGGCTTCCAGCTTGATCTCATCCACGCTGACGNTCTCCNCCGGGGTCAATGTGATGCGCGGAACAGACCTCTACCAAGATATCCTGATCGCGAACCGGACTATAGGCACGAATGGTCTCGCCATAGCGCTCTGCACCGCGTTTCAAGAACCCGATCCCGACTGAATGGCCAAGTTCGGGCGACCANGCGACCGACGTCATCCATCCCTGGTCATGCGCCATGTCAGCGACGGCTCCCTTTCTCCAGGAAATGCGCACCGGCGGTCAGACTCTGNGTACNATCTACNGGCCTGAAGCCAACCANCCGCAGATCATCCTCGCGGATCATTTCAGGGCGCGCTGANAATTTTGTGCCNATGGAATCNTTGGTTCGGGCAACCATGCCGCCNAGGCCNAGCATATGGGCTGTTGTCTGGCCATTCAGCTCGTTGCCGGCCGCATGGCCCTTTTCGATCCGCATCACGCCAAGCGCCTCGGTACCATAGGGAACGGCATCGAATGCTGCGCCAACAGTCATAAGCGCGTCCATCATGGACGGGCCATAGCGCGCCGGCACGGCGATCTCGTAGGCAAGTTCGCCAGAGAATGAAATGCGGAACAGGCGCGCCGGCGTGCCGCCAAACACGGTACATTCAGCACAGGCCATGAACGGAAAGCCATCANTCGACAGGTCCATGCCATCCACTACCTGTGACAGCAGGGCCCGGCTGTTTGGTCCAGCGACAGAGAATTGTGCCCATCCGTCTGTGGTCGAAATCAGATGCACATCAAGATCAGGCCACAAGCACTGGCGGGCGAACTCCAGATTGCGGAAAACGATACCGGCATTGGCTGTCGTGGTCGTCATGACATAATGTGTCTCGGACAGGCGCGCGCAGGTGCCGTCATCATAGGCGGTGCCGTCCTCGCGCAGCATCAGCCCATAGCGCACCTTGCCAACCGGCAGCTTCAGAAACGGGTTGGCATAGACCCGGTTCAGAAATGTAGCAGCATCCCGCCCCTGGATATCAATCTTGCCAAGGGTGGTGACATCGCAGATTCCGACAGATGCCCGCGTCATCCGAACCTCGCGGTCAACGCTGTCCCGCCAGCCTTTCTCGCCCGGCTGTTTGAACCATTGGGCACGCAGCCACATACCGGTTTCGACAAAATCGGCGCCGTGCGCCCTGGCCCATTCATGGCTTGGCGTCAGACGGAACGGACGGAATTCCTTCCCGCGCGCACGACCCGCAAAAGCACCGATAGCTACGGGCGTATAGGGCGGGCGATAGATAGTGGTACCCGTGTCGGGAATGGCATTGCCGCTGGCAGCTGCCATGATGGCGATGCCCAGCGTATTGGATGTTTTCCCCTGATCGGTGGCCATACCAAGGGTGGTATAGCGCTTGACATGCTCGACAGCGCTGAACCCTTCTGACAGGGACTGTTCAATATCCTTGGCGGTGACATCATTCTGCAGATCCACCCACGCGCGGCTCTTCGATCCGGTGATGTACCAATGCGCGCTGGTATCAAAAGTCTCGTCACTGGCTTTGGGCGCGTTGCCAGCCCCACGACCAAAGCCGAGATCACGCGCCATGGCCTTTGCCGCATCATGTCCGCTGATGAGCGCAGCTGCCAGCGTCATCTGGCCATTTGCGGCACCGGCAACCTGCATCCCCGACGGCAAGTCATCGCCGGGCACAAACCCCATGACTGTGTCATTCCATATCGGCCG
>NZEI01000023.1 GCA_002690405.1 Gammaproteobacteria bacterium | reverse complement strand
GAGCCAGCTATGATGGTTATCCTGGGTGGTTTGATCGCTATGTTGCTGTTGGCGATGTACTTACCGCTAATCCAAATGGGAAGCGTTTTTAGGTAAACCTTGATTCCGTATTGCTAATGTTTTTTGAAACTCTATATACCTATCACTGGCCCAGCCTTGTTTTGCTGTGCGTTTTTGCTCTGTGTATCGGCAGTTTCATCAATGTCGTAGCGTATCGCTTGCCCATCATGTTGCAGCGACAGTGGGCCTCCGAATCCCAGCATCCTAGTGCACCAAGCCCAGCAGCAACGCCCAACCATGCTGCCACGTTTAATTTAGCGCAGCCGCGCTCGCACTGCCCAAACTGCGGCGAACAACTCAAAGTGATAGATAACCTACCGCTTATTAGTTGGCTATGGCTAAAAGGGCGCTGTCGCTTCTGTGACAGCGCTATTTCTTACCGCTATCCATTGGTTGAGCTTGGCGCGCTGGCGTTAGGGCTCGCAGTGGTGGCTGTTCATGGTTATGGCATATCGAGCCTGTTTTATTGCGGTCTCGCTTGGGCCCTGCTGGCATTACTACTGATCGACTTCGATTGCGGATTGCTGCCAGATCAAATCACCCAGCCTCTGCTGTGGGCAGGTTTGCTCATCAACGCTTTATATCCACTGGTTCCTCTAGTTGATGCAGTCTTGGGCGCGATATTTGGCTACCTGAGCCTCTGGTCGGTATTTTGGGCATTCAAGCTGGCAACCGGCAAGGATGGTATGGGTTATGGAGATTTCAAGCTGCTTGCAGCGTTGGGGGCTTGGCTCGGCTGGCAAGCTCTGCCCCAGGTGCTTATGGCCGCCGCAGTCAGCGGGCTGATTTATGCGCTGTATCAGGTGGCAACGGGCAGGCAAACCACTTCTAGCGCCATACCGTTCGGGCCTTTTCTCGCCATTGCTGGCTGGGTAGCAGTGTTATTTCATGTTAGCGTGCGCGGCGTTTGGATGATTTAGCGGCGACCTGGAGCTAGAACAAAAGTGAGCAATGGTAAAATGCTGGTGGGACTTACCGGCGGTATTGGCAGCGGCAAATCTGCCGCGGCAGATTATTTTCAAACTCTGGGTATCGACGTAGTCGATGCGGATCTTGCGAGCCGGGCCGTAGTTGAACCGGGCCAACCGGCGCTGGAAAAAATCGCCGAGCACTTTGGTTCAAACATCCTTGACCCACATGGGCAGCTCGACCGCGCGGCCCTAAGGAAGAAGGTATTCAGCGATGTTGCCGAACGAAAGTGGCTGCAACAATTACTGCACCCTTTGATTAACAACTACCTGGTTGAGCAGGTTCATGCTGCCCAATCCGACTACTGTTTACTCGTGAATCCGTTACTGATTGAATCCGGTCAGCAGCAGTGGTGCGATATTGTTGTGGTGGTAGACGTACCTGTTGCTACCCAACTGTCTAGGACGATGGCTCGAGACGACAACACCCGCGAGCAGGTGCAGGCAATTATCGACGCCCAGACCAGCCGCGATAAACGCTTAAATGCTGCGGATTATGTGGTTACTAACGATCAGGACTTAGGCTTTTTACACGACCAGATCGACACTTTGCACAACGACTTACTTTTACGATGTCAGAAACACCCAGAATAATCAGCTGCCCTACTTGTCAGGCGCGAGTGAAATGGACACCGGCGAACCCGTTTCGGCCATTTTGCTCAGAGCGCTGTAGGCTGATTGATTTGGGCGCTTGGGCGAGCGAGGAGCATCGTATTGCCGGGGAAGAGTCCGCCGAATTTGACCAAGAAAGCGGTGACTAAGAACGATACTCTGCGTTAATACGAACGTATTCGTAAGACAGGTCGGTGGTCCAGATCTGTTCTTCAGCATCGCCTCTGCCAAGATCAATGGTGACCTTAAACTCATCTTGGGCCAACACAGCGCTACCCGCCGCCTCGGTATAGGTGGCAGACATTAGGCCTGCGTTCGCCACCTGTACGTCGTCTAACCACAACGCTACTTTGGAAGCATCAAGGCCTGCAACCTTTGCTCGACCAATTGCCATGCAGAAACGCCCCCAATTAGCATCGCCCGCAAATAGCGCGGTCTTTACCAACGGCGACTCCGCAACGGTATACGCTACCTCCAAGCATTCCTGAGGCGATGCTCCCCCAGTTACCTGCACCGTGACGAATTTGGTAGCCCCCTCACCGTCTCGAACAATCGCCTGAGCTAGTTGCTGCGCCACCGCCGCAAGGCCGGCAAGCAGTGGGGCGTAATCCTTATCCTCAGTAGTCTTAATCTCATCGGTATCACTACAGCCTGTCGCCGCCAACATAAAGCAGTCATTAGTCGATGTGTCGCCGTCAACACTGATGCGGTTGAAGCTCTGGTTAGCCAAGTCCTTGGTCAATTGCTCAAGCAAGGGTGCGCTGATGTTGGCATTGCAAGCAACAAAGGCAAGCATAGTCGCCATATCCGGCTTCATCATGCCCGAACCTTTCGCCATACCAGTGACAACAATCTCACCGGTGCTGAGCGCAATGCGTTTACTGACCAGTTTGGGAACCGTATCGGTGGTCATAATGGCGCTGGCGGCACTTAGCCAGCCATCGGAACGCAACGTTGCCGCCGCACTAGCAACCGCCAGAGTGAGCGCCGGTACATCTAACCGTTCACCGATAACGCCAGTGGAGAAGGGCTGCACGTGATGAGTGTCAATGCTCAACAACTCCGCGACGGATTCGCAGATTTTATGGGCGTCTTGCTTACCCGGCTCCCCTGTTGCGGCATTCGCGTTGCCACTGTTGATCACCCACGCTTGACAGTTTTCCTGACGTTCTCGCGCTAGCTGCACAGGCGCTGCGGCAAATGAGGATTGCGTATATACCCCTGCTACCCGAGCCTGAGGATCTAGGTGTGCTACAACAACATCGTCACTGGCTTTCAATCCACTGGCTGCAGTACCCAATCTGATTCCGGGCACATCTAAGACATCCCGAGGTGCTGATAGATTAACTGCCACTTACGCCCGCTCGGCCACAGCACTGCTTATACTTTTTGCCCGAGCCACACGGACAGGGTTCGTTGCGACCAACCTTGCGATCATCTCTAACAAAGGGTGCCGCTCTTGCCGGTTGTTGTTCAGCTGAATCNGGTTCGCTGGCTCCGAGCTCATTTACCTGCGCATGCTGAAACTGCATTTGCTGTTCCGCCTCTGCACGCCGCTTGCGCTCTGCGGCGGCCAGCTCTTCCGGGTTTTCCAGCTGCATGCGCGACAAGGTGCGAATCACATCGTATTTGATGTTGTACAAGAGCGACTGGAAAAGCTCGAAAGACTCGCGCTTAAACTCCTGCTTTGGCTGCTTTTGCGCATACGCTCGTAAATGAATGCCTTGGCGCAGCTGATCCATGGATGCCAGATGCTCTTTCCAGCGCTGGTCAAGCAATTGCAACATGACCTGCTTCTCGACCANTCGCATGTCAATATTTGCTGCCTCGAATGCAGCCTGCTTATCAGCGTACTCGGATTCTATTTGCTGCAAGATTCGATCAATCAGGCCGCTTTCTTCCAATTGATCGTCTTCGTCTAGCCATTGCTGCAAAGGCTGTTGGCTACCGAATTCGGCCTGCAGTTCNTGCTGCAAGCCCGGCAGATCCCACTGCTCGCTCAGGCTTTCAGGNGGAATATGCTGACCCACCANATCGACAATTACTTCCTCGCGTAAACCCTCGATCGTGTCTGCAATACTGTCGGACTGCATAAGTTGCAGACGCTGTTGATATATCACCTGACGCTGATCGTTAGATACGTCATCGTATTCCAGCAGATTTTTGCGGATATCAAAGTTGTGGCCTTCAACCTTGCGCTGGGCGTTCTCTATGGAGCGATTAATCAGCTTGTGCTCTATGGCTTCCCCCGGCTCGCCACCCAGCTTTTGCATCATGCCGCGCATATTGTCGTTGACAAAAATGCGCATCAGGTTGTCGTCTACCGACAAGTAAAACCGGCTCGAACCTGGGTCCCCTTGGCGGCCTGAGCGCCCGCGCAGTTGGTTATCAATGCGTCGCGACTCATGCCGCTCNGTACCGATAATATGCAGTCCGCCCGCAGCCAGCACCTGCTCATGGCGTTGCTCCCAAGAGTCACGAATATGACTTTGCTCTGCATCATCGTCGGAACCAGCGCGCTGCAGGTCAGCCTCGAGATTACCGCCAAGTACGATATCAGTGCCTCGGCCGGCCATATTGGTGGCTATAGTTACCGCCGCCGGNCGCCCTGCGTCCGCAACGATATCTGCCTCACGCTCATGTTGCTTGGCGTTNAGCACGTTATGCCCTATACCTCTGCGGGTCAGTTCCTTAGACAACAACTCTGATGATTCGATGGATGCGGTGCCCACCAATATCGGCTGGCCNACTTTGGTGCGGGTTTCAATATCCTCAACNATNGCGTCATATTTTTCTTGCAAAGTAAGAAAAATCAGATCGTTTTGGTCGTCGCGAATCATTGGCTTATGGGTCGGAATAACCACCACATCCAACCCATAGATCTGATTGAATTCGAAGGCCTCGGTATCTGCAGTACCGGTCATCCCAGACAGCTTGCCATATAAACGGAAATAGTTTTGGAACGTCGTTGACGCCAAAGTCTGGCTTTCGTTTTGGATNGGCAGGCCTTCTTTGGCTTCNATAGCCTGATGAATGCCATCAGACCAACGCCGGCCGGGCATCGCACGCCCCGTGTGTTCATCAACAATAACAATTTCTTGGTTGCGCACCATATAGTCGACGTCACGCTTAAAGAGNGCATGCGCCTTCAGCGCGGCAAGCACGTGATGCAAGAGATTCAGGTTCGTCGATGAATATAAGCTATCGCCTTCTTGCAAAAGCCCCATTTGGTTCAACGCCTGCTCGACCTTTTGATGGCCTAACTCAGTTATTTCAATCTGCCGATTTTTTTCATCGACGCTGAAATCACCCGTAGGTTCAGGTTCANGCTCGCCAAAGACCCGTGGTGTATCGTCAAACGGCTGTTCTTTCAGCGTCGGCGCCACCTGATTGAGTATCTGATACAGCTTGGTNCTTTCTTCCGCGGCGCCNGAAATGATCAANGGCGTACGCGCCTCATCAATGAGGATGCTGTCGACTTCGTCAATGATCGCAAAGTTCAATTCCCGCTGGAGACGATCCTCCAGGGTGAACGCCATATTTGAGCGCAAATAGTCGAACCCGAACTCGTTATTGGTGCCATAGGTAATATCTGCAGCGTAGGCTTGGTGTTTCTCTTCGTTTGGCTGATTCGATTGAATGACGCCTACACGCATCCCCAACGCCTCGTAAATCGGAGCCATCCAATTGGCGTCGCGCTTGGCGAGGTAGTCGTTAACGGTGACAACATGAACGCCTTTGCCAGATAACGCATTGAGATAAGCCGGCAATGTTGCCATCAGGGTCTTACCTTCCCCAGTGCGCATTTCTGCGATGCGCCCCTCGTGCAGCGTGATCCCGCCAATTAACTGTACGTCATAGTGCCGCATGCCTTTGGCGCGTTTCGCAGCTTCGCGCACCGCNGCAAACGCTTCTGGCAAAAGCGCGTCTAGTGATTCGCCCGAACTCGCACGCTCGCGCAGGGTCTGGGTCCACTGCGGCAGATCCGCTGTGGAGTCCANGGTTTCTTCTAACGCGTTGATCCGATCGACGATCTTCTGCATGCGACGCAATTCGCGCGCGTTTTTCGAGCCAAAGAGCCTAGTGAAAAAATTCGCCATGATGTTTGATGTTAATAAGGCCCCAATCNGGAGCGGAACAATCGTGCCGCGCATTGTAGCGGCAGCGTGGCCAGCGGGACAGGCTTATCCAACAATGAAAAAGGCGCGTAGGTTGCTAGCGNCCACCCGCGCTACCGCTGATAAAGCGGGTCGGGTCTATGGTTCTACCATTGCGCAACACCTCGAAATGGACATGAGGCCCGGTCGATCGACCGCTACTGCCCATTAAGCCGATCACGTCGCCTTTTTTAACAATTTCGCCGGCTTTAACCAGTAGTTTTTCATGGTGCCCATATCGCGTGCTGATGCCCTTGCCGTGACTTATTTCGACTAACTTACCGTAGCCGTCGCGACGGTCAGCAAAGACCACCACACCACTTGCCACGGCCAGCACATCAGAACCTTGGCTTCCGGCAAAGTCTACTCCAGCGTGCCAGGCGGGTTGCCCTGTGATCGGGTCAATACGATTACCGTAGGCCGACGATAGCCAGCCTTTGGAGATGGGCCGGCCGCTCAACCGAACCTGCTCAGACCGCTGCAGCTCAACCATTACAGTATCTAATATGCCAAGCTCTTTCTCTCGCCGGTCTAATTGCAGCGCCAACTGGTTGAGTTGAGTTTGTAGATCAACCCATGCGAACTCCTGAGCCTCTTCAGCCAAAGGGCCGCCTTGGGCGATGCTTTGATCAAAGTTAAATTCACCCTCTTGCAGACCCGAGAGGTCGCGCATATGTTCGGCCAAGGCCTCAATGCGCCACAAGCGGCTCTGCATTTTTGACAATTGGCTGGCTAGCGCNTCGTTTTTTGCTAACGCTTGTTGCTGCAGTCCATCTAGCTCGGATCGATGCTCGGTGATAGTGCCCTGCCAGTTTTCAATTACTGTACTGTCGATGGCTTGATGCTTGGATACGCTGACCCCCAGCACAATAAGTGCTGTAACAACGCTTATGGATACAGCAGCGAAAAAGTACCCCAGGTATTTGGAGACGGTGATGCCTCTAAAGTCGCCGCGTTTACCGATAACGATAATTTGCATGTAGCCTGCTTCCTTGGTGATCCACGCCAGCATCAACGAGCTACAGAAACGCAGTTGGAATCCTCTGACCTCGGGACAGCTTGGTCTATTCCCAGAAAATTTTCAATCGCTTCGATCGCGCATTTTCGGCCCACACCATAGACTGCTATTCTTTAGCTGTATCGGGCGATAAACCCATCACCGACTATCAGACTTGAGTCCAGCGCTCATGGATAACAAGGATGCAAATTCCCATGACGACAGATCGAATAGACGATCTTCTGCAACAGCACAACGGTCGCTACTCACCGTTACAGAAGCTCCTGCACCGCTCGGCCAATCAACGATCTTGGACCGCAGAGTTTCGTTCAATTTTAGACGCGCCGCTGCGCTATGAAGTGGAGGTCACAGATATTCGCGGGCCGCACCTATTGCTTCTGTGCAGATCCGCNGCGGCGGCCACGCGCCTGCGATTNATGGCCGACGACTTAGTACAGAAGTTGCAGCCCCTCGCGAGTTTTGCCCANGTNCGAGAACTAAAACTGCGAATCGCGAGACTCAGTACNNANGCCGGCGACGATTACTCGCATTGAATACCTAGGCNGGTAGTGCCTCCTTNCGTTGATAGGATTGGGGCACAACNCAGTCAGACTGATAACTCACCACATCAAANGCGCGAGGTGTCGCTAGGACTTTTTTCAACAGCGCATTATTGATGGTATGGCCCGAGCGATAACCGTGAAATCGTCCGACTAAACTAAAGCCGATAAGATAGAGATCGCCCACGGCATCTAAGANTTTATGTTTGGCAAACTCGTCGCGAACCCGTAAGCCTTCTTCATTGAGAATACGTGAATCATCAACCACCACCGCATTATCGAGGCTACCGCCCTGGGCCAGATTGCGCGCTTTCAGTCTCTCGTAATCTGCTAAAAAACCAAAAGTTCGCGCTCGGCTGATCTCTTTTATAAACGAGGTCGAACAGAAATTTACCTCTGCCGTGTGCTCATGCTGAGCAAAAACTGGATGATCGTAATCCAACGTGTACTTTAGCGCGAAGCCCTCATAAGGCTGTAGTTCAGCAAAGGCCTCATCGCCTCCAAAACGAATCGTTTCACGCATGACGAGGAATTNTTTTACCGCGCTTTGAGCAGTAACGCCNGCNGCCTGAATTAGGAAGACAAACGGCGCAGCACTGCCATCCATTATCGGTAATTCACCTGCGTCGACTTCAACTTCAGCGTTNTCGATACCAAGCCCGGCGAAAGCCGACATCAGGTGTTCAATNGTGGAAATTTCATTAGCACCATCGGATAAGGAGGTGGCCATCGCTGTGCTNCCCACNTTCATAGCGTGGGCTCTAACACGATAATCGTAGTCAAGGTCAGTGCGCCGGAACACGATACCGCTGTCGACCGCACCCGGCCGCAGGACCACGTTGACCTGCTTACCCGAATGTAATCCTANGCCGGTGGCGCGAATGCAATTTTTTAGCGTATGTTGCCGAGCACTACTTTGCATTAATGGGTTCCGCTCTAATGGCTACTNNNCCAAGTCGAGCAAACCGATCCTGTGGCACCCAATNATGTTGGGCGCCGACACTTCTAGCAGGAGGTGAGGATCGGTCGCTGACTCGGAACGCGCAACCTTAAATTAAAGATCCAACCGCCAGGTCAATGACCTACCAGTTAATCTGCCTGACGCCGCAAAAATGCTGGAATATCCAAATATTCCATATCTTTGGTTTGGCCAACATCGAGGCTCTGGGCCGGTTTCTCCGCTGGCTTTTGTCTCTCATAGGCTGGAGTATCTAGTGTTGCGTAATCCATCTGACCCGCAACTGCTGCCGGCTCGATCGCAGTATTGTCCACTACAACATTCGGCTTCATAGCCTTGCCCAGGCCAGTTGCCACTACAGTTACCTTGATTTCGTCCTGCAGGGTCTGATCGATTACCGTTCCCACAACTACCGTCGCATCAGGTGAGGCGAATTCCTCTACGCAGCGTCCAACTTCCGTGAACTCGCCAATATTAAGATCGAGTCCAGCAGTAACGTTAACCAAAATCCCGCGAGCGCCATTAAGGTCAACATCTTCCAGCAAGGGCGAGCGTATTGCAGCTTCTGCGGCATCCCGGGCGCGATTTTCCCCTGACGCGGAACCAGTACCCATCATCGCCATACCCATCTCTGACATCACCGTGCGCACATCAGCAAAGTCGACGTTAATCATGCCAGGACGAATAATCAGATCCGCTATGCCTTGTACCGCGCCCAACAACACATCGTTCGCTGCCGCAAATGCGTCTAGCACACTGGTCTGCTCTCCAAGCACTTCCAAGAGTTTTTCGTTCGGAATAGTAATAAGGGAGTCAACATGAGCCGCAAGTTCTTTGATGCCTTGCTCGGCATTATTCTTACGTTTTTCAAAATCGAAGGGCTTAGTCACTACAGCAACGGTCAGGATGCCTAATTCCTTTGCCACCTCGGCGACTACCGGAGCCGCACCGGTTCCTGTACCACCGCCCATACCTGCGGTGACAAAAACCATATCCGAGCCACTGAGCAACTCGGCAATGCGATCGCGATCTTCTAACGCGGCCGCACGACCTACTTCGGGATTAGCTCCAGCACCGAGGCCTTTTGTGACACTGCTGCCGATTTGCATTGTCGTCTGGGCACCCAGACCTTTAAGCGCCTGAGCATCGGTATTCGTGGCGATAAAATCTACGCCATCGACTTGCTTTGAGACCATGTGTTCGACCGCGTTGCCGCCGCCGCCACCGACCCCTATAACTTTGATTACCGCACTTTGGGGTGCGCTATCCACCAATTCAAACATCGTATTCTCCTGCTAGAAGTTTTCACTAAACCAACCTTTTAGCTTTGCCAACGTGCCACTCTTACGGTCGCTTTGTTTGCTCGGCTTTTCCTTCTCTTGGTCCAACCCGTACTGCAACAGACCTACGCCTGTAGCGAATACCGGGTTCCTTACGATGTCCTTCAAACCCGCCACATTTCGTGGCGCCCCCAAACTGACCGGCATGTGGAAAATTTCTTCCGCAAGCTCAATCAAACCTTCCATCTTAGCACCGCCCCCAGTGAGCACGATGCCTGATGCGACCAGGTGTTCAAAACCGCTACGTCGCAGCTCTGCCTGGACTAACTTAAATAACTCGTCATAGCGAGGCTCAACCACCTCGGCTAGTGTTTGACGCGACAATTCTCTATCAGGCTTGTCGCCAACACCAGGAACTTTAATCACTTCATCTGCCCTGGCAAGCTGCGTCAATGCACAAGCATAACGAATCTTGATGTCTTCAGCATTTTGCGTTGGCGTTCTGAGCGCCATCGCTATGTCATTAGTGACCTGATCTCCGGCTATCGGAATCACTGCAGTATGCCGGATTGCGCCGTCAGTAAATACTGCTATATCCGTGGTACCCCCACCAATATCAACTAAGCAAACCCCCAAATCGCGTTCGTCGGCACTGAGCACCGAATAGCTGGAGGCCAACTGCTCTAACACCACATCGTTGACTATCAGACCACAACGCTCCACGCACTTTTCAATATTTTGCGCTGCGTTTACTGCACAAGTCACCATATGCACCTTAGCCTCTAAGCGCACACCAGACATCCCTAACGGCTCTTTGACGCCTTCCTGAGCATCAATCAAAAACTCTTGCGGCAAAACGTGCAGTATCTTTTGATCAGCGGGAATCGCCATAGCTTGGGCGGCATCAATTACGCGCTCTACGTCTTGGCTATATACCTCACGATCTCTGATTGCGACGATCCCATGGGAGTTGAGGCTTTTAATGTGGCTGCCCGCTATGCCGGCGTACACCGATTCAATGGCGCAACCGGCCATAAGCTCCGCTTCTTCTACTGCGCGTTGAATAGACTGCACTGTGGACTCGATATTGACCACAACACCTTTCTTCAACCCACGAGACTGGTGGGTGCCAATACCTATGATTTCTAGCTCACCAGCATCACCAACCTCGGCGACGATGGTCGCTATTTTGTTGGTGCCAATATCCAAGGCCACTATCTTTTGTCGTTCTACGTCCGAAGCCATGCTTAGCGCCCGTTAGTTAAATTGCGATCGGTCTGTTTCATGCCAGTATTTTGTCCCCAATTCTGCGCCTGAATCGGCCCCAGCGCATCAAATTTAGCGACATCAATTTCACTGTAGCGCACTGCAACGCCGCTGGGGTAGCGAGCATCCACATAAGCAACTGGTCGCTGCTGTTGTTGGATTATGTCCACATACGCGCGCAAGAATCGATTCATGCGAGCCTCTAATTCCACCGCGCCTAGATGTAATACCGTGCCCGACTCAAATCCTACCTGCCATTCACCTTGCGCGGTTTCTGTCAATTCTAATATCGTCAGGCTCTGGCGCGCCGCATATTGTTGTAACAGCCTAAATATCTCCATGCTTTCCCGCGGCGAACTTAACTGTGCAGACAGTTTCGGCAGCTGATCATATTGATCCGGCAGCTGCAGAATATCGCCATCCGCGGACAAGAATGTATGGTCATCCCACTGAGCTACCGGGCTTTCTTTGTAGACATAGATCACCAACTTGTTCGGCCAGCGCCTGCGCACATCGACCCGACGCGCCCAATCCATCTGTTGCAGTTGAGCCTCAAATCCTGGCAGATCTAAGCTCAAGATCCCCGGCAAATCGAGATCGCCAATTTGCACCTGCATAGCCACCTGTTCGGCAGGCGTCAAATCGCCTTCGATCACAATCGTATCAATCGGACGATCAAACTTTATCCATACAGCGATGCCGGCGACCACAACGCTCAGGGTTAGCAGGGTTTTTGCCAAACGCTTAAACACTCACCCCCCTCAGCGTTTTCGACAGTGCACTGACATTACCAGCGCCCTGGACTAAGACCACGTCATCAGTTTCGCAAATATTCGGCAGCAATTGCATCGCCTCGGTCGTGTCTTTGGCATGCACCGGGCTGATTTGGCCGCGCTGTCTAATCGATGCGATCAGCGAACGGCTGTCTGCACCATCAATGGGCTTTTCACCAGCGGCATAAACATCCAACAACAACAGCACATCGACCGCCGACAATACGCGAACGAAATCATCAAACAGATCTTTCGTGCGCGAATATCGATGGGGTTGATAGACCATCACCAACCGGCGCTCAGGCCAAACTTGGCGAGCTGTTGCAATCACTGCTTCGACTTCCGTTGGATGGTGACCGTAATCATCGACAAGACTCACGACCGCGTCGTCAACATGAACTGGCGCAGTAATTTCAAAGCGCCGATCGACGCCGGCAAATTCACTCAAACCCTGCACAATCGCAGAATCTGCAATGCCCTCATCACTGGCAATGGCGATCGCGGCCAAAGCGTTCATTACGTTATGTTGCCCAGGAATCCCTAAGCGCACCTGCAACGCTGGTTTATCGACTCCGCGGTCGACATCGAAACTCCATGACTCCCCTGCCACGTTGATATTGGTCGCTCGATAATCTGCTGCCTCGTCAGTACCGTAAGTGATAACCCGCCGGGTCAACATTGGAATCAAGGCCCGGGCCTCTAAGTCGTCTGTACAAATCGCCACCGCGCCATAAAACGGCAGGCGCGCAACAAACTCTACAAAGGACTTTTTCAGTTCGGTAAAACTGTGCCCATAGGTCGCCATATGATCTTGGTCAATATTCGTAATCACCGCAGTCATCGGCTGTAGCCGTAAGAATGACGCATCACTTTCGTCGGCTTCGGCGATTAAGTAATGACCCTGACCCAGTTCTGCATTGGTGCCTGCGCTATTCAACATACCGCCAATCACAAAGGTCGGCGCCAAACCAGCACAACGAAAAATTTCTGTGATCAAGCTGGTGGTAGTGGTCTTACCGTGGGTGCCGGCCACCGCGATTCCATGACGATAACGCATCAGTTCACCCAGCATTTCCGCTCGCGGCACCACCGGAATCAGCGCGGCTCGGGCGGCCTGCACTTCTGGGTTGTTTTCATCAATCGCAGAAGACACGACAACAACATCTGCACCTTTGATCCAAAGCGCATCATGACCGTTAAAAATCTCCGCACCCTTATTTTGCAAACGCCGTGTTACCGTGGATTCGGCAATGTCGGACCCGGAAACTTGATAGCCCTGATTAAGGATCACCTCTGCAATACCGCACATGCCCGCACCGCCAATGCCGACAAAGTGAATCCGGCGAATACGGCCCATTTCTGGAATACGAAAAAGCCCTGCTTCAGCCACGACGCACCTCCCGTGGATAAGCGCAACGAAGCACCATGCCGATCATGGCGGAAGATATGATCAAACTATTACCGCCATAGCTGATGAATGGCAGGGTAAGGCCCTTAGTGGGCAAGGCCCCCGTATTGACCCCCAAGTTGATCAAGAGCTGAAACGCAAAGATTAACCCTACGAAATAACAACAATACCCGGCGAACAATTCGCCACGGCTCAACTGTGCCCGCGCCACTGCGAAGATCTGAACAATGAAAAGGCTGTAAACGGCGAGCACCGTCAGCGCGCCAACCACACCCAGCTCTTCTGCAATCACCGCAAAGATAAAATCGTTGTGGGCCTCAGGCAGGTAGAAGAGTTTTTGAATCCCCTCTCCTAGGCCCAGACCAAATATTTCGCCACGTCCAAAGGCAATGAGCGCCTGCACGAGCTGATAACCGCCGTCAAACGGCATTGCCCACGGGTCGATGAATGCCAGCAGCCGTTGCATCCGATAGGGTTCCATCCAAATCAGCAGCGCAAGTAATCCCCCAGCGACAACCAGCAACAATAAGAAATAACGTAATTGGGCTCCCGCAATAAACAGCAGTGCCACCGAAGCAGCAACGATCACCACCGCCGACCCTAGATCAGGCTCAACGACCAGCAAGGCACCGACGACTGCGATCATACTCAGTGGAACAAAAATTTTCGCCGGCTCAACACTCAGTTGTTCACCATAACGGTGCAGATAGCCCGCCAGATAAATCATCAAACCGAATTTAGCTACTTCCGATGCCTGCAGCGTAAAACCGCCAACCTGCAACCAGCGTGTTGCGCCGTTTACGGTATGCCCCACACCGGGCAGCAACACCACCACAGCAAAAGCCAGAGCACCGAGCCAACCTGCCAGATATAAACTATTCCAAACCCTGAGCGGTACGATAAAGGTCACAAAAAACGCCAACAGGGCCACCACCAAGAAGACCAAGTGCTTATTTGCATAATTGCCATTTAGGGCGATTGCTGCCGAGCTCACCATGATCAATCCGAACGCGAGCAAGGCCAGCCAACATAACAATAGCTGGGTAAAACTTTTAGATACGAATGGATTATGTACAGCGGCGAATATCACGACGTTACCTAGACCTCTAATTCACTGCTTAGACGATGCACCGCCTGAGCGAATACCTCGCCCCGCTCGGCAAAATTACGATACATATCCAAACTGGAGCAGGCTGGNGACAACAAGACCATATCCGCATCTGCAGCCATCCGTCGAGCCGCCACAACGCCTGCTGCCATGTCCTGCACTTGAACACAGTCAACACCAACAGCTGCAGCCACCGCGGACACCGCCGCCGCATCCTTACCAAGAGCAACCACNCCGGCCACAGATTCAGCCAGAGCCGGCGCCAAGGCCTGCAGGTCGGCGCCCTTAGCATCACCTCCGGCAATCAAAATTGTTCGCTCATCTGGACCTATGCCTTGTAGCGCGGCCAACGTAGCGCCAACGTTAGTGGCTTTCGAATCGTTTATATAGGTCACACCATCCAAGGTTCTGATGAACTGAAAACGATGGTCAAGAGAGGAAAATTGCGCTGCTGCGGGCGCCGCGTCTTGGACGTCTAAGACAGAATCAACCAGCGCTAAGGCGGCCATAACATTGAGCAAATTATGGGCACCTTTTAGCCCGAGTTGATCCGCCGGCAAAATGAGTTCATCGCCTCTAGTAATCCAACGTTTTCCTTTGCTTTGCACAACGCCATATGAATTTGCATCAGCAGCAGCGCCCAGCCCGAAGCTCGCCAATTGCTCAGCCGCNTGAGGCTGAGTCATTAAATCCCCACGATTAAACACGCAGCGTTGAGCGCCGCGATAAATACGCAACTTCGCACAGCGATAGTTTTGCATAGAGCCATGGTGATCTATGTGGTCATCAGAAATGTTAAGTACAGTGGACGCTGCAAAAGGCAACACTGCACTGCGCTCCAGCTGAAAACTCGAAAGTTCCAATACATATTGCTCGCGCGGCTGCGCCAACAAATCTAAGGCAGCAACACCAATATTTCCCCCGACCCCACAGGCTTGGCCTAGNGNATTAAATATATGACCAACCAGAGAAACTACGGTGCTTTTGCCATTAGTTCCGGTTACACCGATTACGGGAGCCGAGGTTGCTTCAAAAAACAAATCAATATCGCTGACGATGGGCAACTTAAGCTGGCGAGCTTCCAACAATATTGCCAAATCTAATGGCAGCCCGGGGCTTACCACCAACCGTTCGACGTCGCTAAGGTATTCACGCAACTGCGCCGCAGACCATTGCCCAATCTGCCAGTGCACCTCAATGCCACGAAANTCCTCCGATAACCGCTGAGGTGATCGCGTATCAAANACTACGCAGGGCGTGCCATTGCGCAGCATGTGCCTGGCCACCGATTGCCCAGTGACACCAAAGCCNATAATTGCATGAACTCTTGGCATACTTATCTGAGTTTCAGCGTTGACAGACCAATGGTCACCAGCACCANGGTGATGATCCAAAACCTAACGATTACTTTNGGCTCCGGCCAGCCCTTTAGCTCAAAGTGGTGATGAATAGGCGCCATGCGAAAGACTCTTCTTCCTGTGAGCCGGAAAGACGCAACCTGAATAATAACGCTGGCGGTTTCCAGCACGAATAACCCACCCATGATCAGCAGTACAATTTCATGGCGAACAATAATCGCGACCAATCCCAATGCAGCACCTATGGCTAAAGCACCCACATCTCCCATAAAGATTTGCGCGGGATAAGTGTTAAACCACAGAAACCCCAAACCTGCCCCGATCAGCGCGCCGCAAAAAACCGCCAATTCACCAGCGCCTGCAACGTATGGAATTTGCAGGTACGAGGAAAATTCCGTATTCCCCGATACATAGGCAATCAAACCGAGCGCAGCACCGACCATCACGGCTGGCATGATCGCTAGCCCATCTAAACCGTCGGTTAAATTCACCGCATTACTCATACCCACAATCATCAAATAGCTGAGTAGTACAAAACCGATGCCCAACGGCAACGCGATGGACTTGAAGAAAGGTACAAACAAAGTAGTTTCAACCGGCGACTGCGCCGCGGTATANAGATAAACCGCCGCCATTAGCGCAAACACCGATTGCCAAAAATACTTCCAACGCGCAATTAACCCCTCAGTATTTTTGCGGGAAATTTTCAAATAGTCGTCAACCCAGCCAATCGCACCAAAACTCAGAGTCACTAGAATCACCAACCAGACATAACGGTTGGTCAGATCGCCCCATAACAGNGTAGTCACCACAAGAATTACTAGGATCAGCGCGCCGCCCATAGTAGGCGTTCCCGCCTTACTAAAATGCGANGCCGGGCCGTCGTCGCGAATGGTTTGGCCAATTTGCGCTCGCGCCAAGCGCGCGATCATCACCGGCCCTATGAGCAATGACATCAATAGCGCGGTGACCACGCTGACCATGGTACGAAAGGTCAAATATTGAAAGACCGCAAAACCGCTGACAAATTCAGAAAGATAGTCGGTTAACCATAGCAACATCAGGAGTTCTCACTTTGGATATCATGAACGACTGCAAAGTCGCTGAAAGGAATAAATTCGCCGTTAATTTCCTGAGTCTGCTCATGCCCCTTACCGGCAATAAGCACTACGTCGTCAGGCTCGGCGCTTGTCAGAGCGGCAGCAATCGCCTCAGCGCGATCTACCTCGCTGCGGACGCGCTGAGTATTGGAGGCATCTATACCACGACCCATATCGTGCAAGATTTGCTCTGGGTCTTCGCTACGCGGATTGTCTGAAGTAAACCACACACGATCACTGCCTTTAACAGCAGCATGAGCCATCTGCGCACGCTTGCCGCGATCGCGGTCACCGCCACAGCCAACAACACAAATCAGGTCCCCNCGACACTGGGGCCTTAGNGCGGCTAACGCTTTTTCTACTGCATCCGGTGTGTGNGCGTAGTCAACAACAACTCGAGGCCACTTAGGGCCACCATCAATGACTTGCATACGCCCGGGAACGGGCACCATGGCCTCAACAGCCTCGACCACGTCGTGCAAGCTATGGCCTAGGGTCAGGAGTACCGCCATTGCTGCAGCTACNTTAGCCACTGCAAACTCGGCAGCAACAGGCATTAGGGCTTCAGCGCGACCCCACGGTGTCGCAAACGATACCCGCATACCCTGGCGCACAGTCTCACTGCGCCAGCTGANATCGCCGTGGGTACCGTAGCTGATCACCTCGTTCGCGCGGCTGGTGCAGAGAAGTTCCCGGCCCACAGCATCGTTACTGTTAATAACCGCCGCAGCGAGTGGCCAGTTTTGGAATAATTTAGCCTTTGCTTCCTTATAGGCAGCGGGAGTTTGGTGGTAGTCCATGTGATCGCGACTTAAATTTGAAAACACCGCCACATCAAACTGCACGGCACTGACTCGACCCTGGTCCAAGGCATGAGAACTCACCTCCATGGCAACACGCGAGGCGCCTTGAGCGCGCATCGCGGCCAAATAGCTCTGCAAAACCACAGCACTCGGNGTCGTCAATTGGGTAGGCTGAAGNTGATCCAATNCCCCCCACCCGAGGGTGCCGCAATAACCTGNGGCAACACCAAGCCGATGACTTAAATCCGCGATGTGCCAGGCAATCGATGTCTTGCCATTTGTTCCGGTTATACCGACACAGCACAAATCCTGGCTTGGACTTTGATAATAACGTGCAGCAATTTCGCTTCTGTATGCGGCCAAGTCAGCAACCGGCACCAAGGGTATCGGCGCTTGCAAATCTATTGCCTCGGGTACGAGTACTACTGCCGCGCCAGCCTTAACCGCGTCTTGCACATGNTGTAAGCGCTGATCGGGATGCTGGCTGACGGCGATAAATGCGTCGCCTGGCTGCACAAATCTGGAATCTTCACTGATACCAGAAACCCTGAGTTCGGACCAATTAGGGTTTTGTATTAACTCAGCTAACGTCACAATCCGGCTCCTGCAGCCGACACAAGCTCAGTTGCGCCTCGTTCAGCGATTATCGGTTCTTGCATATCACCTGGAACGCCCATAAGGCGCATGCTGCGCTCGGCAACTCGGCCAAAGATTGGTGCTGCGACGCCACCACCACTGTTCACTCCGGACCTTGGCTCATTGACCAGCACTACCATTACCAGCCGCGGATCAGACACTGGCAACATCCCAGCAAACCAAGCCACATGCCGCTCATCGTCATAGCCCTGTTTGCCGACTATGCGNGCGGTACCGGTTTTCCCGGCCACCCGATAACCGGGTACCGCGGCCTGAGCGGCGGTACCGGCACGAGCGGTCACTAGCTCCATCATTGCCAGCACATGGCGCACATGCTCTGGATCAAAGACNTGCTCTGTTTCGACCTGCCGCTCTTGCTTNAGTATCGAGAGCGGCATGCGCTTTCCGCCACTGGCGAGGGTCAAATAGGCCCTTGTCAACTGCAGCGGCGTTACCGATAACCCATATCCATAGGCAAGAGTTGCACGCACTACCGGATAGCGCAGTTGACTATTATTTAAACGCCCCATCGCCTCACCAGGTAAGCCGGAACTGACAAAGTCGCCCAACCCTGCTCGGACCAAAACGTCAAAGACCGCCTGCTCTTCCAGATCCAGCGCAACCTTTGCTATCGCCACCTGACTGGACTTTTGAATGGCTTGTGCGAGCGACAAGGAGGCGCGATTAATGGGGTCCTGAATCAACTTGCCACCAACGCGAAAATAGCCTGGTGAGGTGTCGATAACAGATTCCGCGTCATAGCGACCAGACTCCAGCGCCGCCAAAGCGGTAAAAGGCTTAACTGTTGAGCCCGGCTCGTAGGAGTCGGTGACTGCGCGATTACGCATTCCCGCAAGCTGGCCGGCGATATCATTCGGGTTGTACGAGGGCTGATTCACCAGAGCCAAAATTTCCCCGGTCTTAGCGTCAGCCATAATTAAAGAGGCAGACTCAGCTTTATGTACCTGCACTGCCGATTTCAATTCGCGATAGGCGATGTATTGCAATCGCGAGTCAATGCTCAAGCTGACGTCCTGACCAAATCTCGGTGGCGCCAAATAATCCAAATCTCGTATGGAATTGCCGCGTCGATCCTTAAGCACAACCTTGGCACCGGGCTGACCTCGCAAGTTGCGCTCAAAGGCCAGCTCCACTCCTTCGATACCCTGATCGTCGATATCTGTGAGGCCAGTGACATGGGCAGCAATCTCCGCTGCTGGGTAATAACGACGATATTCCGGGCGCAATTCCAAGTGCGGTATATCCAAGGCGTCAAGCCGCTGACTCATGTCCCATCCGGCATGGCGCTTCAAATAGACAAATTGTTTATCAGCATGGGTTTGCATCCGACGCTCAAGATCCCTGTGCGGTATCTCTAACGCATCCGACATCGCTGCAAATTGCGCTGTGCTGAAATCAGCCTTTTGAGGATTGGTTGAGACCGCATAGACGGGAGTGCTGACCGCCAAAGCTTCGCCGTTGCGGTCATAGATTACGCCGCGCAACGCAGGAATGGACTCGCGACGAATTGATCGTGCATCACCCTCTTGCTGCAGAAAGTCTCGCTCAGTGACCCCGAGGAACACCACACGGGTCGACAGCGCGCCTACTGCCAGCAGAAACAAACCGAGCACAAAGTAGTGACGCCAGATTCGCATCAGGGATCCACCTTCGTCAGAGGTGGAAAGTGCATTTCCAGTTCTTGCTCTGCAGCCAGCTCTACTTCGTTCAAACTCGCTCGCGCCCCACGCTCTAGAAGCAATCTACTATGTACAGCGAGCAATTCGTTTTGTTGCTGCTGAACCAGATCCAACTCTTGATAGAGTCCACGCATACGATGGGCTGAATCNACCATCTCTAGGGCAGAGAATACGCTGGCAACGAGCAATGCAGCCACCACAAGCAGGGGATAAAGCGACTTACTGAGCGCCTCATCAGGCTGTTCTTTTGCGCGCCGACGCGACCGGCTTGTGGGTTTTTTCGCTGCTTGGGCGGCCATATTCAAGCCACTCGCTCGATTACTCGCAGTGTTGCACTGCGCGCTCTAGGATTAGCATCAAGTTCGCGCTGGCCAGCACGGATCGGGCCGCTGACCAGTCGACCACGAACCACCGTTTGTGCATCTTGCACTGGCAAGCGCCTTGGCAGCACTGGAGGTTGGGACAACGCCTTAAATGCCTGTTTAACTTGTCGGTCTTCTAACGAATGAAAACTAATGACCGCGAGGCGGCCACCAACCGCCAAACTGTCAAAAGCCCCNTGCACACCGCGCTGCAATTCTTGCAACTCATCGTTGATGAAAATTCGCACCGCTTGAAAAGTTTTGGTCGCCGGATGTTTGGCTGACTTGGCATTGCCACGCGGCACACAGGCAGCCACCACATCAGCCAAAGCTTCAGTCGTATGCAGGGGCCGGGCTGCAACGATGGCTTTAGCGATGCGTCGTGAGCGACGCTCCTCGCCGTAACGCCAGATGATGTTAGCGATAACTTCTTCATCAGCGCTGTTTAGCCATTGGGCAGCATCTACACCCTGGCTCGGATCCATGCGCATATCCAGTGGACCCGCGTGTCTGAAGCTAAACCCACGNTCTGGATCATCCAATTGCGGTGAGGATACTCCGACATCCATTAGCACTCCTTGGATTGCGCCATTGAGCCCTAGGCCCGCAATCACANTATCCAGCTCNGCAAAGCGCGCNTGGAAAACCTGCAGGCGCGTCTCAGCAATACGCAGGTTTTCAGCCGCGGCGATGGCCTGGGGATCTCGATCAAGTGCAATCACCCGCCCCCGATCAGACAATGCTTCCAGCATCGCGCGACAGTGCCCGCCACGACCGAAGGTCGCGTCAACATAGACCCCATCCTTGCTAATCGACAAGGCCNGCATCGTTTCTACTAACAAAACCGGCAGATGTTNATGCACAGTGCTGTCCGCGGCGACCGGCTGTGGCTGCACCGGCTCGGTCATACAGATAACCCAGATAGGTCGTCGCCGGCGCCACTCAAGGCCTCGGCACCCTCAAGCAGCCAANTGCCCATACCATCTTGCCAGTGTTTTTCAGACCATATTTCGACTTTATTGCCTTGCCCAACGAGCACCAATTTTTTATCCAGCTCGGCATAGTCTCTGAGCATCGCTGGCAACAGCAATCGGCCTGCAGAATCTAATTCCAAGTCCGTGGCGTGGCCAATTAGTAGTCGCTGTAGCAATCGAGCTTGAGGATTAATATTCGACAAAGCTTCTAATTTCCGCTGCACCACCTCCCATTCAGGCAATGGATACAACAACAGGCAGGTTTCGCGCATGTCGATTGTCACGACCACTTTGCCAGCGCTNGCCAGATGCACAGCCTCNCGGTTGCGCGCTGGCAGGGCCATGCGACCTTTTGCGTCAAGAGTTGCACTGTTGATGCCGCGGAACATCTTTTTTTCCTTTATAGCGGGACCGCGCGCGAGGCATTATCGCGCCATTTCTCCCACTTTTCTCCACTTTTACCCAGTATGCGACACTATATAGCCCGTATGTCAGAGTCAAGCGTCATTCAGCACTGAATAGATGGCATAAAGTACGGATATAAAAGAACTTTTCGATTACAAGGCCGGCAGCCAACGGCGCTCAATCCGACCCGAATGGGGACCGCAAAAACGGTGAGTGTCAGCCTGTAAGCCGGGTTCTGTCATGGACAATCATTCATCTAGGGTTGCCGTCACCGACAACCTCAAGCGGCCTACCCGGATCCGATACGGGCAGTATCATAAGATCTCTATTTGGCCTTGCTCCAGGTGGGGTTTACCTAGCCACAACGTGTTACCACGTGCGCGGTGCGCTCTTACCGCACCCTTTCACCCTTACCGACGGCTTTAACACACATCGGCGGTCTACTCTCTGCTGCACTTTCCGTNGGCTCTCGCCCCCCAGGCGTTACCTGGCACCCTGCCCTATGGAGCCCGGACTTTCCTCCCGTCGTAAACGACCGGCGATTGCCCAGCTGACTCTCGCCCGACAGTGTAGAGCGATCGCGGCCTGACACAAGTCGGCAAACCGCCCCTCGTGCAATTATTTTTTTGGCGGCTGTGGATTCATCGACATAGCAAGCTCGTACAGCTCTTTTTTGTTAACTCCGCATATTTGCGCACCCAAACGCGCCGCTTTNGCCGGTGANAGTTCNTGCAACAANANCTGCATNACNTGTTGATGCTGAAACTGCNNAGTCATCTCTTCNCCGCTCTCAATAATGCCCACAAACTCGCCCTTGGGCGGTGTAGCCAGCTGCGCCAGCAGTTCTGTTGCCGAACCCTGCATCAGTGTTTCGTATTGCTTAGTCATCTCGCGNGCAAGAAATATCCGCCGGCTAGTCATTTCGGCTAACTGTTCCANAGTATGACGAATTCGGTGGGGTGACTCGAAAAACACAATGGCTTCTGAGTGCTGGAGCCAGGTTTCTAGCTGCTGCCGGCGCGCCACGGCCTTAGCCGCCAAAAAACCGACGTAGCGAAACGGCTGGCTGGGCAACGGACACACACTGAGCGCTGTGATTACCGCACTTGGACCGGGAATCGGCACTACCGTTATGCTCGACTGCCACGCCAATTGCAGCAGTCGATACCCTGGATCATTGATCAGCGGCGTACCCGCGTCGCTTACCAAGGCCACAGAATCACCAGCCTGCAAACGGCTGATTAATCTGGGACTCGCAGTATCTTCATTGTGATCATGCAAACTGACAAGCTCACAGCCCTCATGGCCAATGTGNGCTAACAGCACGCCAGTGCGTCTGGTATCCTCCGCTGCGATAACCTGGACTTGTTTGAGGGTCGAGATTGAGCGTTGACTCAAATCGCCCAGATGGCCAATTGGGGTTGCAACCACGTAGAGTGTTCCTGACATGCCCACTAGACTCCTAATTTTTTGCTGTGCCGCACTGTTAACGATCGGCTGCCAAACTGCTCCACAAAGCCCGCGGTCAGCGCCGTTACAAACCACTGAGTCTGCACCAGCGGGTGCACAGACAAATGGTATCGGCATTGACTTCAATCAAGCGCGGCAGACCCTTACACAACAAGACCGTGACCTCAAGCAGACACTCGCGCAGGCCCAAGCGCTACTCAACTCTGGGGCCGCAGCGCAAACATTAACCTTGCTCAGCCAATTCAAGAACCAAGAATTTTCTACTTCCGTGAGCGATTGGCTTTATACACTTATAGCGCAAGCGCATATTTCTCTGAACAACGCCATCGAAGCCTATCGCGCGCTTACCCAAGTGTCGCAGACGACTACTGAATACTGGATTCTGTTAAGACGTGTTTGCTCAGCCCTGGTATTCAACCGGTGCAAGGCCGATAGCATGATTGCGCTCCAAAGCAAGACCCAGTTATCTGGTCAAGTCGAGCAAGATGCCATTTTACAAGCCTTACTGGACGCAAACCGCAATCCAGGATACGAAGATCTGATGTTAACTGGAGCACAGATCACCCCATTGTCTACCCCTGAGACTACTCGGCACTTAGGTTGGTACGCTCTTGCAGACGTTCTCACATCCGCTGGATCGAGACAAAAAGCAACGGCCGCCTGGGACGACTGGCGGCAACGATGGCCTACTCACCCTGCTGCTCTGACACCCCCAACATTGACTGACCAGCTTGCAGCCACATCCACCAAATCAATTGCACTAATGCTGCCACTTTCTGGCAACCTAGCCCGGGTAGGTAGAGCTGTGCGTGAGGGCTTTATCGCAGCACTCATGGCCGAAGAGCTGAATACCGACCTGCATATNTTCGATAGCGCATCCCACTCGCCGATTGAACTGATTCGTCTCGCACGCAACGTCAGCGCCGATGTACTCGTGGGCCCACTGCTGAAACTTAATGTCGAGGCGTTTGCGGCTTTTGCCGCAGCCAGTGAAACNCCTACTCTGTTGCTCAACTATCTTCCCAGTGACNACNACATCANTNCGCCGGCAATTAACTTGCTGCAATTAGGTACAGCGATCGAAGATGAGGCGGCTACTCTGGCGACGCACATGCAAACCAATCAGCACGAGCGGGTCATGGTCGTCTATAACGACAGCGCTTGGGCNAATAAAGCTCTGAATACCTTCCGTGATGCATGGCCATATCCGCTGCATACCGCGAATTTCAGTACCATNAAGCAACTGACTAACGCAGTTGGTTCAACCATGGGTGTTGCAGCGAGCGCGGCTCGCAAGGCTCGAATCGCCACACTACTGGACGAGCCAGTTGAGTTCTTACCCAGAGCTAGGCAAGACTTAGACGCGGTCCTAGCACTTACCACAGGATTCGAATCAGCCGCATTGGTACCCGCTCTGCAATTCCACTTTGCAGACCACTTACCGGTTTATGCCACATCGCAGAGTTTACGCGACAACAAATCACCAACCGGCTTTGCGGCTACAGAATTACCCGCTCTCGTCAAACCCGACGCGGCCGAGCAAGCGCTGATCGATGCGTTTAATTTGGACCAGAGCCCACTAGTTGACCTTTATGCGCTCGGTCTTGCGGCGTTCCAAATGGCAACATGGGCGCCGGTACTCACCGAGTCGCCGTCCTGGCGCGAGCACTTTATTCGAAATTCGCCTATCGGCATGCTCAGCATCAGTCCTACGGGTCGTCTATCGCGAACCCTAACGGTGACGACACTACAAGATCGGCAAAAGGCTACATCGTCACCCGGAAACATGGGATCTGAATAATGTCACGACGAGTTGGGCGCGTGACTGAAGCAGTGGCCGCCGTGTTTCTACTTATGCGAGGGCTAAGGATCATCGGTCGCAATTACTACTGCGCCTATGGCGAGATAGATTTGATTGCATTGCACCGCGAGCGACGGCAGGCGATGGCACTTGTATTTGTCGAGGTGCGTTACCGAACAGNCGAGTCTCTGGGCTCTGTAGCCGCCAGCATTGACGGAGCTAAGCAACTTCGGCTAATAAAGAGCGCGAATCATTTTCTGCACAGGCACCAGCAATACAGTCGACTGCCTGTGCGCTTTGATGCGGTATTAATGACATGGTCAGCACGGCTGCCTCGAATAACTTGGATGAAGGATATATTTGACACATGAAAAGAATCTGGCCTGCTACGGTACTGCTGACCTGCCTTTTATTACTCGGCGGCTGCGCTGGCACTCAGGAGCGACCACGCTCCACCGGCGCATGGATTGATGACAACATTCTTGAAGTTGCTATCGAACGNGAAATACGTGCGTCCGATGAGGCATACAAAGGCGCTCACTTAGTAATCGCCGTTTACGACGGGCTTGTACTGCTGCTTGGCCAGGTCCCGAGTGAACAACTAAGAACCCAGGCTGCTGTGGTAGCAGGTAGCCTTTACAAAGTTGACGCTGAAAAGGTCCACAATCATTTGTCAGTTGGCGGTCCGATCTCCATGCTCGCGCGCACTAACGACGGTCTATTAACCACTAAGGTAAAAACCCGGCTGTTGGCCGCAGAAACGGTCAAGGGACTACGAATAAAAGTGATTTCTGAGAATGGCGTGGTCTATCTATTAGGGGCAGTAACGAGCGAACAAGCTGAGGCGGCGGTGGTTGAAGCGCAAAAGGCGTTTGGGGTGCAAAAGATTGTTAAGGTCTTCCAATACACCGATTTGCAACCGGCCCTTTGATCACAGAAGTGGCTAGACCAACCGCAGGTTGGGGCCTTTTTTCTCAGCGTCGCCATCCTTCACCGCTGTTTCCTCGGCTGCTACTTCTGGATTGAGTACCAACGTTTCCTGCTCGGTTACTAAGGACTCGGCCGCCGCAAAGTCTTCGTCCTCAAACGCAAGACCCTGTCCACTGTCACGACAATAAATCGCACGAATGCTTTCGATCGGCAGCGTAATTTCAAAACTCCGCCCTGCGAAACGCCCGGAGCACATAACGAACTCGTTACCTAAGGACAGGTCGCGGACCGCGCTGGGGGAGATATTGAGCACAATCTGCCCATCTTGGACATACTCGGTGGGGACTACGACCCCAGCCACTTCGGTATCGACCAAAATGTTGGGAACCTCATCACAGTCGACTATCCACTCGTATAACGCCCTCAACAAATAAGGGCGCCGTGGTTTCACTCCTGCATCTCCATTTCAGCCTCGGTAAGGCTTTGCCTAAAGGCATCACGCTCAAAAATCATATGCATGTATTTGAACAACGGCCGCGTGGACTTTTCTGGGAGCGTTATGCCAACTTCCTTTAGGCGCCATAAAATGGGCGCAACACAGCAGTCGACCAGCGAGAATTCATCATTCATAAAGAACGGTTTTTCCGCGAATATGGGGGCAATTGCGATAATGCTTTCACGCAATTCCTTGCGTGCCTTGGTTAAGGCCGCTTCTCGACCCTTACCCAACATCAGCAAATCAAGTTTGCTACTCCACTCTTTTTCAACCCGGGTAATCCACAGGCGCGACAAAGCGCGCTGCACCGGGTACACCGGCAGTAAGGGTGGATGCGGAAACCGCTCGTCCAGATATTCCATAATCACATTGGATTCGTAGAGCACTAGATCGCGATCCGCCAACGTAGGTAAGGTGTTGTAAGGATTCACTTCGGCAAGATCTTCGGGGATTTTGCCACCGACCACATCAACGATGTCTACGGTAACGCCTTTCTCCGCCAGAACCATGCGCACTCGATGGGAATAATGATCACGTGGATCTGAAAACAAAGTCATAGAGGTTCTCTTAGTTACGGCGCTCATATTGTAGGCCTAGTTTGTATAGACATAGGGATACTATGCCTAGTGAACGTCTTTCCAGAACTCCCGATTCAGCAAGTACGTGAACGTGCCAAGTATGACCAGAAACAACAGAACGTATATTCCTAGACGCTGCCGTTCAAGTCGATTCGGTTCGCCGACGTAGTATAGGAAATTCGTAAGATCGTAAATTACTTGATCGAACTCTTCTGCAGACAGGCTTCCGGTACCGGGCTCCAGGAATAATTGACCTGTTTCGGCGTCATAGCGCTGCACGCCTTGCAAGTGCAGAAGTACATTTGGCATGCCAACGTTCGGATATACCCCATTGTTAGCGCCTAGCGGACGATCTTCATCTACATAGAACGTCTTCATGTAGTTATAGATCCACTCAGGCGAGCGCAACCGCGCTTCAAGCGTAAGGTCCGGTGGAGCTGCGCCAAACCACGCTTTGGCCTGCTCAGGATCCATTGAGGTTGTGATTAATTCACCGATTTTTTGACCGGTAAAGACCACACTCTCGAGGGCTAGCTCCCGAGGGATTCCAAGGTCGTCGGCAGTCCGACCATAGCGCTGATATTGCAAGCTATGGCAACCGAGACAGTGGTTGGCATACACCTTAAAACCATTTTGTAGGCTCGGCAGATTAGTCAAATCCGGCTCAAAAGCCTCCATCGGCCAATCATTTTTTGCTGCAGACCAGCTGAAAGGTGCTCCAATGAACAGCCCCACCATTGCAAGGCTGACGAATACTTTGGCTAGTTTTCTCATGAGGTGACCCTTTCCGGTTCTGGCTTCGTCTGCTCAACACGAGTGTACCAAGGCATTAGAACGAAATAAGCGAAGTACAGCATGGTGCATATCTGCGCGAGGATCGTATATTCCTTTTCTGCCGGTAAGACCCCTAGAACGCCCAATATGATAAAGCTGACAACAAAGATTCCCAGCGCCGCTTTCGACAGAATGCCTTTGTAGCGCATGGACTTAACCGGGCTGCGGTCGAGCCAGGGCAGCGCCGCAGGGATGATTACCGCCGCCGCCATTGTGACCAGTCCCCAAAACTTAGCGTCCAGGCCAAAGAGTGGGAATGTCGCTGCCCGCAACATTGCGTAATAGGGCGTGTAATACCAGACCGGAGCAATGTGCTCTGGGGTCTTTAGTGGGTTTGCCACTTCAAAATTAGGCTTCTCGATAAAGTAGCCACCCATCTCTGGGGCGAAGAATACTACCGCACAGAATAGGAACAGGAAGACGACAGTCGCGTGAATGTCGTGCACTGTGTAATAGGGGTGGAAGGGAATGCCATCAACCGGCACGCCGTTCTCGTCTTTATTTTTCTTGATCTCGATTCCATCGGGATTATTCGACCCCACATGGTGCAATGCTACAAAGTGCACAAATACTAGACCGAGTAGCACGATGGGGAGCGCGACGACATGCAAAGCGAAGAAGCGGTTAAGCGCCACTTCTGACATCAAGAAATCGCCCCGGACCCACTCCATGAGGTCAGCGCCTACATATGGGATGGCGCCGGCCAGGGATACAATCACTTGCGCACCCCAATAGGACATGTTGCCCCAGGGAAGCAGGTAGCCAAAAAACCCTTCCGCCATAAGTGCGATAAAGATCGCCATACCAATCAACCACAGCAATTCCCGGGGACCGCGGTAAGAGCCGTACATGAGCGCCCGGTACATATGCAAGAACACCACAACGAAAAACGCAGACGCGCCTGTTGAGTGCAGATAGCGTATTAACCAACCGAACTCCACGTCACGCATGATGTATTCCACCGATGCAAACGCAGCGTCGCCACTGGGCACATAATTCATGGTCAACCAGATACCGGTAACCAACTGATTAACTAGCACGAATGTTGCCAGCCAGCCGAAGTAATAGAAAAAGTTGAAGTTCTTCGGCGCGTAGTACTTCGACATGTGGTATTCGAAGGTCTCGGTCGCAGGGAACCTCGCGTCCAGCCAACTCATTGCATTGGCGAGACTGCCTTGTTTGGACTCACTGTTTGTTTGTTGCATCTACGTTTACCTAACCTTAACCAATGAGAACCACGGTATCAGACTCAAAACGGTACGGGGGCACCTCTAAGTTGGACGGAGCTGGAACTCCTTTTACAACTCGTCCCGCCATATCGAACCGGGAACCGTGACAGGGGCAAAAGAAGCCGCCCTGACCAGTTTCAACAAAATTATCTGTGACGACGTACTTTGGCGAGCAACCTAAGTGAGTGCACACGCCGAGGAAAATACCGTACTCCTTGCGCTCTGAGCGCCACGCATTGACTGCGAAGTCAGGTTGCTGCTCTGCCACGGCAGAATCAGGATCAGCTAGCATCTCGGTGTCGGTTTCTAGGGATGCAAGGGTGTCGGCGTCACGGCGAACCACAAATACCGGCTTGCCACGCCACGCGACGATTGGGCTGAGCATTTCACCGGGCGCTAACTTCGATAAATCAATCTTCACCGGGGCACCAAGAGCCTTGGCTTTCTCGCTAGGCGACCAGTAGCTTACAAAGGGCCAAGCGGCCCCTACAGCGCCAGCGGCGCCAACCACTGATGTCGCTTGGATCAAAAAATAGCGGCGGCTAGATCCGTCGCTGTTCGAAGAATCCCCGGTTGGGGCATCATGGACTGCGTCGCCAGTACTCAAGGCTGTTTGCTCCACTGTTTTCAACACCTGACTTTTGAAGACCTTGGGCTTTAGGCCCATTTGATGAGACGCCGTTGCTACGGCGACCCTGGCTCAGGCCAACGCCATTATTGTCCCGTCATGGTGTTGTTATGTTTTGAATGTTGCTCTTTGTTATTTTGCAATGCTGTAATCTGCAATGCCGAACTCTGCAATGCCGTTCTTTGCAATGCCTAACCTCGGCTGCTGCAATGGCGCTCCCAACCTCCAGAAACAACCATAATAAAAGGCTATTTTACCAGTGGCCGCGAACGCTCGGTGTTGCCATCAGCCCTGCGTATGCGGCTCTCATCACATGCGCAATCAGCTCGGATTTAGTGCCGCTTTTCGCGCGCGGCAGTCTAGCATAAAACGGCGCCAGTAACCCACCGGGTTACTGAACATATATTGATTATCGCTTGGAGAATTGTGGACGCTTGCGAGCTTTGCGCAGTCCGACTTTTTTCCGCTCTACCGCACGCGCATCACGTGTTAGGAAGCCCGCTTGCCGCATCGGCCCACGCAATGTCTCATCATATTCCACCAACGCTCGCGCAATACCGTGGCGAATTGCTCCCGCCTGGCCAGTATTGCCGCCGCCACGAACCGTCACTTTTAAATCCAACTTGTCAGCCAAATCAGCCACTTGCAATGGCTGGCGTACAACCATACGTGCAGTTTCACGACCGAAAAACTCGTCTAGCGGTTGCGAGTTAACCAAGATGCGTCCAGTGCCTGAGGAGATAAAAACACGCGCAGCCGCTGTTTTACGACGACCAGTTCCGTAGTTGTAGTCAGTCATGTACTAAAGCTCCAATACTTGCGGTTGCTGTGCTGCATGGGGATGCTCATCACCAGCGTATACTTTCAATTTGCGAAACATAGCCCGCCCCAGCGGATTTTTCGGCAACATTCCACGCACAGCGCTTTCGATCATCCGCTCTGGGTGCTCTGCTCGCACAGTCGCCACGTCAGTGCCCTTGATGCCGCCCGGATACCCGGTATGCCGCCAATAGATCTTGCCTTTTTCTTTATTGCCCGTGACACGGATCTTCTCTGCGTTGACCACTACGATGTAGTCGCCGGTATCCACGTGGGGCGTAAATTCCGGCTTGTGTTTGCCGCGCAAACGACTCGCCACTTCGGTAGCTAAACGCCCAAGGGTTTTACCGTCCGCGTCGATCAACCACCAGGCGCGTTCGACGTCCTGTGCGCGCATGCTTACCGTTTTCATTATCTGTTTGCCTTACCTTGCCACCCGGATCTTTGTTTCCGAGCCTTGGTTAATTTCGTGTTCAGCGCTTAGTTTCCTCAGAAGTGATAGGCCTTTCCCGGTATGCGCTTTGAGCGCAGTCGCGGAGAGACTCTCTCACTCGAGTCTGCTGGTGCTGACAGCAGCCGAAATTTTCGGACGCGCATAATAGTGGAGGCACATGCGCTTTACAACAGAGTTTTCGCCTCGTTAGCAGCGCTGTCGCCGTGCGTATGCGACCCAGCCAGGTAATCCATGGATTGCATTTCTAATAATCGACTTTCGGTGCGCGCGAACTCGAATTGCAAACGCCGCCCTTGATACAGCTCGTGAATCGGCGCTGCTGCAGACGCAATGAGTTTCACCCCATGATCGTAGAACTCGTCTACCAAACTGATAAAGCGTCTGGCCGCATCCTCTTTGCGCGTATCCAGAATCGGAATATTGCTCACAAGCACTGTGTGATAAAGCGTTGCCAGCTCGATATAGTCGTTCTGGCTACGCGGGCCCTCGCACAGATCTGCAAAATCAAACCAAACGATGCCTTGGCTGAGCTTTCGCGTATTGATCGAACGCCCTTCAATCAATAACGGCACAGCTTGCTCTATCGGCGCTGCCGCAAGTGCGATAAAACTACCTTGCAAGCTTTCTTCGGCGCCAGCGTCCAACGGATAGTGATAAATCTCCGCCTGTGCCAGCGTACGCAGGCGAAAATCTTGTCCCTGCTCTATTTCGACGACCGCGCAATGCTGATACAACAAATCTATCGCGGGCAAAAATCGGCTGCGCTGCAGGCCGTTCTCGTACAACCCGCGCGGTTCTACATTCGACGTTGCAACCAAAGTAACGCCCCTGGCAAATAGCGCGCGCATCAATTCGGCAAGAATCATTGCATCACCTATATCTGATACAAAAAATTCGTCAAAACATAAGACCGAGGTCTGATGCGCAAACTCATCTGCCACTCTCTGCAGCGGATCTGCTACTCCGCCGTGGGTTTTCAGACCCAAGTGAACATGCCGCATAAATCGGTGGAAATGCATCCGCTGTGCCCGACCAGCTGGCAAACAGTCAAAAAACATATCCATAAGCAAAGTTTTGCCGCGCCCTACCGTGCCCCAGATATACAGGCCTTCGACTGGCGGGGGCGCTGACCGAGTGATCCATTTTTGCCATAAGGATTGCTTCGGTTGCCGCATTAATCGCTGGAACAACTCATCCAGCCTTTGCACAACCTGCTCTTGGCCTAAATCTGCATGAAACGTCCCACCGTCAGCAGCAGTGTCCGCCAAAAGTCGTTGGTATCGCTGAAGCGGACTGTCTGCATCCAACTGCGCTGCAGAATCGCTCACTCAACCGTGCCTGAGCTGTCGGCAATAGGCGCACTATCGTTAGCGCCACCGCGCGCTGCTGCCGCTTGCGCGTGGGCAAACAGTCCTTCGGATTGGGCCAGAATATCGGTAACCGCAGACAACTCGCTGGCACCACGGGCAGACATTTCTACCACCGAGGTGCGCTTCTGAAAGTCATAGACACCCAGGGGCGAGGCAAATCTCGCCGTGCCAAACGTCGGCAGCACATGCGATGGACCCGCCACGTAGTCGCCGAACGTTTCGCCAGTATGAGCGCCACAAAAAATAGCGCCTGCATGACGAATTTCATCTATCCACTCTTGTGGCTCGGCTACTGCCAGTTCAAGGTGCTCTGGCGCCACGCGGTTGGCCAGTTCCAGCGCCTCTCGTTTATCCGAGCAAAGGATGACCGCACCACGCTGCAGTAAAGATTGGCGAATAATCGATTCTCGCTCCATTGCCGGCAGCATTGCCTCAATCCGACTTACCACTTCTGCAACATATGCTGGGTCGGGACTGATCAAGATGCTTTGCGCCGAACTGTCATGCTCTGCTTGCGAAAAGAGGTCTAGTACCACCCAGTCTACCGGCGTCGTGCCATCCGCCAGGATCAACACTTCGCTGGGACCTGCGATCATGTCTATGCCCACTTGNCCGAACACCTGCTTTTTCGCTGTAGCAACNTATGCACCACCCGGGCCAACAATTTTATCTACCCTCGGCACGGTCTCTGTGCCATAGGCCATTGCTGCAATCGCCTGAGCGCCGCCAATGCTNAATACCTCATTAACTCCGGCTAGGTACAAGGCAGCTAAAACCATATCGTTTGCTGCATCATCGGGCGTAGGCACAGTGACAACAATGTTTTCCACACCTGCCACTACTGCTGGAATAACCGTCATCAGCACACTCGAGGGATAGGCTGCTTGCCCACCGGGAACATAAATACCTACACGCTCCAGCGCGCTGATTCGTTGCCCTAGGCGATTCCCCAACTCGTCCTCAAAGAACCAAGATGCATCCAACTGTCGCTGATGGAACTGCCGAATCCGCTGCGCTGCCAGTTCCAATGCGTGCTGGTGTTTTGGTTCTAGGCGCTGCCAAGCAGCTAACAACGCGCCATTGTCCAAGCTANAGTCTGCGGCGTTTTTTAGCGAACGCCGATCTAACTTATTGGTCAACTGCAGCAACGCACTGTCGCCATGCTGACGAACCTGGCTGATGATTTCTGCTACCTNCTGATCTAGCGCACTGTCAGTGCGCATATCCCAATGCAATAGTTCAGCAAACTGCTGTTCAAATGTTTCGCTCGAGGTGACTAGCTGCTGGATGACCATGTTTCTATCGCCGTTCTAACCTTGCGGTAATTTTGCCTTGTAGCAAATCGTACCAGCGTACGTTTTGCCGAGCGGCTAATTCAGCCAACAACCGCGGCCAATTGCTGGACCAAAGTCTGTACATCCGCGAACTTCGTCTTCATCGATGCACGATTAACGATGACTCGAGTGCTTATGTCACAGATAACATCCATAGCCTCGAGTCCGTTCGCGCGTAGCGTATTGCCGGTATCCACGATATCAACGATACAGTCTGCTAATCCGAGCACGGGCGCAATTTCCATCGCTCCTGTGAGCTTGATCAGTTCAACTTGGCAACCTTGGCTGTGGTAGTGGCTACGCGCAATATTGACAAATTTCGACGCGACGCGAAGCACCCCAGTTGGCGCTGCAAACCCAACGGGTGCGGCAGTCATCATGCGGCACAAGCCTATTTTTAGGTCAAGTCGCTCATAAAAACTCATGCCCGCACCGTATTCTAAAATAGTGTCTTTGCCGGTTATGCCAACATCCGCAACGCCTTGTTCCACATAGGTCAGTACGTCAGCTGAGCGCGTCACAATCAGCCGATGCTGGCCACAACGACTATCGAAAATGAGCTTGCGAGACTCAGACGGATGCTCAACCGGCTCAACGCCACAAGACGCCAGAATTGGTAAACATTCCTTCAAGATCCGCCCTTTGTTCAGGGCAATAACCAAACCCATCTGTTGTTGTCCTTTTAATCGAGTTGTAGAGGAGCACCCTTCAGTGTCAGGAAACCCGACGCACCTGTGCGCCAATCTGCTGCAGCTTTTCTTCTATGGTCTCGTATCCGCGATCGATATGGTAAATACGATCTATAACAGTTGTACCTTCGGCTACTAATGCAGCAAGCACCAGACTAAACGAAGCGCGTAAATCCGTTGCCATAACCGGAGCAGCTTTAAGCTCTTCCACCCCATGCACTACAGCCATAGACGGGCCGTGCAATTCTATATTTGCACCCAGGCGGTTCATTTCATGCACGTGCATGAAGCGATTTTCGAATATGGTCTCACGAATCGTCGCGGTACCTTTTGCCACAGCATTAAGAGCCATAAATTGCGCCTGCATATCTGTGGGGAAGCCTGGATAGGGCGAGGTTTCTATATCAACAGCCACTGGCCGTCGGCCCTGCATGTCTAGCTCTACCCAGTCATCGCCGGTCTTAATCTGCGCGCCCATCTGCTGGAGTTTTTCGAGAATCACCCCCAGTGCGGCAGGCTGCAGATCAACGAGCCTGATTGAACCTTGAGTGATTGCCGCGGCGATTAAATATGTACCTGCTTCAATACGATCAGGCATGATCTGGTATCGGCAGCCACCCAGTTCGGTCATGCCCTCAATGACAATTTCTGCAGTGCCGTGACCACTGATCCTTGCGCCCAGAGCCGCGAGGAAATTGCCAAGATCTATGATCTCCGGCTCGCATGCTGCGTTATATAAACGAGTTGTGCCTTGCGCCAAACAAGCTGCCATCATCAAATTTTCGGTACCGCCAACGGTCACTAAATCCATATAAATATCAGCGCCCTGCAATCCTTGCTCGGCGTTGGCTTTGACGTATCCATCGACAACCTCTATTGCCGCTCCCATCGCCTGCAGACCCTTTAGATGCTGATCCACCGGCCGAGAGCCAATAGCACAGCCACCGGGGAGCGATACTTCAGCGCTACCGTGACGAGCTAATAGCGGCCCCAGCACCAAGAACGAAGCACGCATGGTTTTCACCAATTCATAGGGCGCTTTCAAATTTGATAATTGCGCGGCAGTGACTTGAACGTTCATTCTTTCGTCGACGACAACATCGGCGCCGAGACACGCCAGCAGTTCAATCATCGTGGTGACGTCTTGTAAGTGCGGAGCCTTGCTGAGCGTTACCGCCTCGCTAGTTAGCAGGGTGGCTGCGAGAATCGGCAGTGCTGCGTTTTTCGCACCGGAAACCCGCAGAGTACCAGCGAGTTTCTGTCCGCCTTGTATTTGTAGCTTGTCCATAGGGCTGCAGCGATTACTCCGAGTTCTACACGCCTGCTGGGATATCCGCCTTTATGGTGACGGCATGCAGATCCCCGGATGCAATCAAATCTTCAATGCACGCATACACTAACTGCTGTTTTTTCACCCGGCTCAAATCGCTAAAAACTGGGCTTACTACATCTATCATTGCGCGGTTACCATCAACCGCGACACTGACGGTTGCATCGGCAATGGCGTCTAGAACCCTACGGGTAATCTCTTCTTGCATGTTTTGCTGACCTTGGTGAAACGACTATCGCTAAGTGGGCGTAGAAAAAATGACCGAGAACTGTGGCCTAGCCGCAAACAATACAACAAACGGCGCAGTGTCGCATCAGAGCTCGCTTGGATATCGCAGCAGATCAGACTAAGCTAAGTTTTTAGGTTTCCCGTATCGGCGCTGACACCAGCAGTTCTGAACGACATACCCAATTGAGGGATTCACCCAAGTAAGGATGGTGGCGGAAAATGTGGTTGCAGCTGCTATTGCTATTAGTGGGCTTCGTTGCCCTCGTTTGGAGCGCCGACAAATTTTTGTCAGGCGCCGCCTCTGCTGCTGTCAATTTCGGCATCCCGAAGATAATTATCGGGCTCACCATCGTATCCCTTGGTACTTCCGCTCCTGAAATTATTGTTGCCACTTTTGCAGCCTTGGAAGGCAATCATCTGCTTGCCGTGGGCAACGCGATTGGTTCTAACATCGCTAATATTGGTCTGGTGCTTGGCATCACAGCAATCATTACGCCGTTGGCGTTTTCGCGAAACGTACGACGCAAAGAACTGCCCTGGCTAATTGGCGCAACCCTACTGACACTAGTGCTGCTGTTCGACCGTGAACTGTCCATGGTCGACGGACTTATTCTATTGTTCGGATTAGGCATTATCATGTGGCAATTGATGGTAAGCGCCCGCGATCCTGATGCCGAAAATGATCCGCTGCAGGACGAGCTAGACGATATCCCCGAAATGAACAATGCCAAAAGCCTTTTTTGGCTGGCCATAGGTCTGGCCATATTGCTGCTGTCGGCACAGATACTTGTTTATGCGGCGGTGAATATTGCGCAAATGTTCGGCGTCAGCGAACTCATTATTGGCCTCACCATTATCGCTATCGGTACCAGTCTTCCAGAGCTGGCAGCAACTGTCGGTTCCGCATTGAAGGGCCATCCGGAGATCGCGATTGGCAATGTAGTCGGCTCCAACATTCTTAACATCCTCGCGGTACTCGCCGTTCCCGCACTGCTGGGTGGCGTGGAACTCAACCATGTCGCGTTATGGCGAGACGCTGGCATGATGACCGCACTGACCATGATGCTCGCGCTCTTTGCGTACGGCATTAACTCTCGAGCTGTTATCACCCGCTTTGAAGGCGCGGTAATGCTGGCAGCTTGGATAGGCTATAACTTACTGCTTATTCACCAGGCCTAGTGTGAACACATCCGATCAATCGATGTCACTGGCGGCGCGAATACAGGGCGTCATCTTGGATGTCGATGGCGTTCTAACCAATGGTCAGATCACATACAGCGACAGTGGCGAAGAGCTAAAGAGCTTTCATGTACAGGACGGCGCAAGCATCAAATTGTTGCAACAGCATGGAATAGAGATCGCCATCATCAGTGGACGTAAGTCCCCTGCCGTTAATCGGCGCGCCGAAGAACTCGGAATCAAATACGTCATACAAGGCGCCCACAGCAAGAGTCAGGCTCTCGACGAACTGCTGAATGCCGGCTTCTGCAACGACAATTTATGTGCAATCGGTGACGATCTGGCCGATCTTGAACTGTATGCCAGAGAAAACGTTACTCTTAAGGCGACGGTCGCAAACGGCCACCCAGTTGTGCGCGCGCGCGCTGACTTTGTCACCCAACGAGGCGGCGGCGAAGGGGTTATCGTCGAGCTTGCGCAGCTGATCCTGCAAGCGCAGGATCGCTGGGACTTCGACTAAAGTGGCACTCTCGATGGACGCTCTTAGCACTAAGCGGCTAGCCACTGGAGCGCTCATTTTTGCCGCTACGCTGCTATTTCTGTCGGCCACCAGCAAACCGACGTCGACTGCCGTTTATCTGTTGGTCGATGACCACGATAATAGTGACGCGATTATGGCCACCGGTACACGTATGCAGATGACGGAATACGCCGACAATGGGCAACGCCTGTATTCTCTCCGGGTTGCAGAATGGACCCAGTACCGCGGTACAGAAAATACTCACATTGAATTGCTGCAGCCAGAAATGCGTTTGTTTGATGACTCNGATACCACCCCCTGGCAGGTATCGGCCCAGCGCGGCAGCGCAAAAAAACTCGGCAACCAGCCGCGTCTGACTTTGTCAGATCAGGTGCAACTTCGACAGACCACGCCATCTGCGGACTCTGTGTACCTGCGCAGCGACCATCTCTCGGTGGATGCCGCCAATGAATCAGCCACTGCGCGCGGCAATGTCATTTTCAACGTTGGCGGCTTGCGCACTACTGCACCGATCATGATTTTGCGCAAAAATTCGACCCTCGAGTTCAGGCGTGAGAACAATATGCGCGTCCTAAGCACCCTAGTTCTTCCACAACGAAAGGCTACCGGAGCACTGGGAGTGCGCGATGTTTAAGGCAACACTTGGCATTATACAACTGACTTGTCTAACTCTGGCCGTATTCCCCGGGGCCACAAGAGCGGCTGCGCCAAACAGCATCCAAATCGAAGGTGATAGCGCCGTTTTTGATCAAACCAGCAGAAACATTATTTATTCTGGTTCGGTGATAGCGACTCAAGGGGATTTGATGATTGCTGGCGACGAATTGACCGTTGCATTGGTGGACGATGATGTGGATACCATTCGCACCATTGGCGCTCCTGCTAAATTTTCGCTGCGCCAGGCCGCCAGAGACGGCGAAGAACAACTTGCTGACCTTCGGGCGAGCGCTTCGACCATAATTTTTGCGCCTACGGCCAATCAACTGCAATTACTCGGTAATGCAACTCTGCAGCAAAGCGGCAACATCATTCGCAGTGATGCAATTATTTATGATTTAAATGCACAGCAAATTCGCGCGGACGGCGACAACGAGCGCGTCCGCATGGAATTTGAAATTTCNGACACAACCTCCCTCGAGGCATCTGAGCGCCAATGAGTACAAAAGCCCTGCGCGGCCTTAATCTGCANAAGCGCTACCGCGACAAAATTGCCGTTAACGATGTNAGTATTGATGTTCAGCAGTCTGAGGTAGTGGGTCTACTCGGGCCAAACGGCGCGGGCAAGACCACTTGTTTTTACCTGCTTGTTGGTCTGCTAAAATGCGATTCTGGACAGGTGCTGTTAAACGATACGGCGTTAACACATGCGCCCATGCATTTGCGCGCGAATGCCGGCTTGGGATACCTGCCACAAGAAGCCAGCATCTTCAGAACACTAAGTGCCCGAGATAACTTGCTGGCCGTACTNGAACTGCAAACGCANCTCGACAAACAGCAGCGTCAGCAACGACTGCAACAACTGCTCGATGAATTTCATCTTAATCACATTGCCGATACGCTCGGCCAAAGCCTCAGCGGTGGCGAGCGTCGGCGTCTAGAAATCGCCCGCGCCCTAGCTAGCGAACCAGATTTTATGTTACTCGACGAGCCGTTCGCAGGCGTTGACCCTATTTCTGTATCCGATATCAAAAACGGCATCTTGGATCTGAAAAACAGAGGTTTGGGAGTGCTCATCACAGATCATAACGTTAAGGAAACTTTAGACATCTGCGATCGCGCCTACATTGTCCACGAAGGCCATGTTATCGCCGCTGGTGAGCCCGAAAATATACTCCAGAACGAAACCGTGAGAAGAGTCTATCTTGGCGACAGCTTTGCACTATGAGACCTTAGCTAACTTATGAGTTAACCTCTCAGGTTGAATTTTCAAGCTAAAACAATAAACAAAACCATACCCATAACCGCCCACGACAGCAGATGAAACAATCTCTTTCAATGAAGCTTGGCCAGCAGCTGAAAATGACGCCTCAGCTGCAGCAGGCCATTCGTTTGCTCCAGCTGTCTACGATGGAACTCAGCCAAGAGATACAACTGGCCTTGGACTCTAATCCGATGCTGGAAGCTGAAGATGAATTCCAAAATAGCGACACCGAGCTGGCCGAGGCGGAGAGCGACATCGATTTAGCGGTGNCAGATGGCAACGACGCCGTCGACGAATTCGCCGAAGCTAGCGAAGCTGAGGTAAGCGAGCAGTTCGAAGAGCCTTTGACCGAGTCCATGCCCAGTGACTCTACATGGGATGATATTTACCCCCAATCNGGCACGGGTACAAACGTCGACAACGACTTTGATCCAAGCGTCAACAATAGTGCAGCAGAAGGCCTGCTCGAGCATTTGGAGTGGCAGCTAAACCTCACGCCAATGGCGGCATCCGACCGCGCNATTGCTTCNATGATTATCGACAGCATTGACGANAACGGCATGTTAACCGCTTCGCTCGAAGACATCTGCGCAAGCCTCATCGATCCAGCGCGCGAGTCAGATGAGCANCCAACACTCGAAGATGTAGAAACAGTTCTGCACAAGATCCAGCAATTTGACCCAGTAGGCGTCGGCGCCCGGGACCTGCGGGAGTGCTTACTCCTGCAGTTGGCCCAACTCGACGCCCAAACTCCTTGGCTGGACGAGGCCACCGCCTTGGTGAGCGAGCATCTAGATCTGCTGGCGCAAAAGGATTTCACTACCTTAGTGCGCCAGTCTCGGCTATCTGAATCAGAACTCAGCCAAGTCGTAGCGCTGATTCGAACTCTGNAGCCCCGACCTGGCGCCGCCATTTCCGAGAGCCAATCCGATTTTGTAATACCTGATGTGGTAGTGCGGAAACATGCTGGGCGGTGGCAAACCGAACTGAATCCAGCCACCTTGCCAAAAGTGCGCATCAATAGCGTCTATGCCGGATGGATTAATAAGGCAGCTCAGTCTTCCGACCGCGAATTCATGCGCAACAACCTGCAGGAGGCTCGGTGGTTTATCAAGAGCTTGCAGACGCGACACGACACCCTACTGCGAGTAGCCTCGCAAATCGTCGAAGTGCAGCAGGANTTTTTTGAAGATGGCCCAGAAGCTATGAAGCCATTGATTCTCGCCGATATCGCTCAGCAGGTGGATCTNCACGAGTCAACGATTTCGCGGGTAACCAACCGAAAATATTTGGTATCTCCACGCGGTTTATTCGAGNTGAAATATTTTTTCTCATCCCATGTGNGCACGCAATCCGGTGGGGAGATCTCGAGTACTGCAATACGGGCGCTTATTCAAAAACTCACGGCGGATGAAAACCCGCGTAAACCTTTGAGCGACAACAAAATTGCCGCCTTGCTCAAGGAGCAGAACATTAACGTCGCNCGCCGCACGGTAGCGAAGTATCGGGAATCATTATCCATACCCCCTTCTAACGAGCGTAAACAGTTAGTTTGATCGCTCGCTATTTGCGATAATAAACGTATCTAGATGCTAGCAAGGAGGCGAGCATGCAGATCAACGTAACCGGTCATCAAATTGACCTNACCACTTCATTACAAGATTACGTTCATGAGAAACTACAACGGTTGGAACGGCACTATGATCACATCACGCAAGTGCACGTCGTTCTCAATATTGAAAAACTCAATCATCAAGCGGAGGCTACCGTACATGTCGCTGGCTCCGAGCTTTTCGCTAATGCAGAAGCCGCAGATATGTACGCAGCCATAGATCAATTGTCGGCCAAGNTGGACCGTCAGGTGATCAAGCACAAAGAAAAAACCGTCGATCACAATCACGGCAGCAGAGAGCGTAAACATGCGCATACCAAGTTCGAATAGTCTCAACGACATACGCCAATGCCGATAAGCACTCTATTAAATCCAGAGAATATTCTTTGCCATGTTCAATGCCAGAGCCGCAAGCGCGCNTTACAACTGGCTGCACAGTCTATTGCTGAAAACGATCCTGATCGCGACGGCTTGGTAGCAGACGAGGTTTTTGCCGGCTTAGTGGAGCGCGAGCGACTTGGCTCTACCGGCCTAGGTTTCGGGGTTGCAATACCCCACTGCCGAATGGCCTGCCAATCCATTCATGCCACCTTCATGTCCTTAGAGGAGTCCGTGGACTATGAGGCACTGGACAACGAAGGCGTGGATCTGCTGTTTGTATTGGTGGTGCCGAAAAATGAAACCCATGCACACTTGGACGTACTCGCCGAGCTCGCCACGGTTTTTAGTTCTGCCGAACATCGCTCAGCTTTGCGACAATGCGATAACGCAGATGCAATCCTGAGCTGCCTTCAACGGATCGACGCGGCAGCACCTGACGCTAAACGCGCATGAAACTCTTCATCATTAGTGGCCGATCTGGTTCAGGAAAATCAACGGTGCTTCGAGCCTTGGAGGATAATGCCTACCAGTGCATCGACAATTTACCGGTCACCCTATTGCATAGTCTGGTGGAGGAAAATCTTAATAGAGCTGGTGCNGCACCTACCCAACTGGCAGTTTGTATCGATGCGCGGAGTCAGGCGTTACAGACCTTTCCGGAGATCTTGCAGAGCTTACCGCTGGCCAAAAAAGACCGACGTGTCGTCTATCTTGATGCCAAGAGTCCAACCTTAGTTAAACGTTTTAGTGAAACTCGGCGCAGACACCCGCTGACTTCAAATAACATCGACCTGCGCCAGGCGATTGATATGGAAGCCCAGGTGCTAGCGACCATAGCCGACCTGGCCGACCTCACCCTCGATACAACTCAGTTGAGCACTCAACAGTTAGCGGCGCATTTCGTGGACCGCGTATTGGATCACAGCTCGCACAATATCAATCTGCTATTTCGGTCGTTTGGATTCAAATATGGCGTCCCCGTCGATGCAGATTTTGTCTTTGACCTGCGCTGCTTACCGAANCCTCACTGGGATCAGGCGTTACGCAGCCTGTCGGGCCTGGATCGCCCAGTACAAGAATATTTACAAAATCAGCCCATGGTTAATGAGATGTTCGAGGACATCACTAATATCCTCGCCCGTTGGGTGCCGCGATTTGAGGCGAACTCTAGGGTCTACATGACGGTAGCCATTGGCTGCACTGGTGGCCAACATCGCAGTGTCTATATGGCACAACGATTGGCCGAGCATCTGACTAACGATTACGATAATGTTCTGGTCAGACATCGAGAACTAAATCGTCGTTAGTCATCACACTTAGCGACTGACGCGCCGCTTGGATGTGGTTAATATCCCCCTGATTTCTGACCTTGGCCCAATTATGCGCGACGCCAGCCTGACACTCATCAACCCACTTGGCTTGCATGCCCGGGCGGCAGCCAAATTTGTTGGTGTCGCCAAGGCTTTCAGCAGCGAGGTATCAATTCAGGTCGACACTAAGAAAGCCGACGGCAAAAGCATCATGGACCTATTAATGCTCGGTGCACCCGTGGGNAGCCAGGTCACTNTGACTCTGAATGGCGCCGACGAAAATGAGGCCTGCGATGCCCTGAGCGCCTTAATCCAAGCCGGGTTCCACGAATTAGACGATTGAATCTATGACTAGCCCGCTGCGACTTGAAGAATTGATCGAGAATATACCCCTCGAAGATGCCGTCGAGAGCAAATTTCTTTTAGCGTCGCTGCGACCCAGCGAAATTGCCCACGCTCTTGAGAGTACCCGGCCCACTACCAGGCGGGTCATCTGGCAATTGCTGGAGGAAGACGGCCGCAATCAAATCCTGCAACATATGAGCGACGANGTGCGCGCAGAGTTTCTTGANGCCATGGATACCGCCCAACTCGTTGCCGCTGCCGACGAGTTGCATACCGATGACTTCGCAGACATCTTGCAGCAACTACCGAAAACCATCAGCGAACAAGTACTAGCAAGTCTCGACAGCAGAGACCGAGCTCGTGTTGAAGCNGTTCTATCCTTTCCCGAGGACAGCGCGGGCGGCCTCATGGATACGGATACCATTACTGTGCGACCTCGGCATACTCTGGTGTTGGTATTGCGCTACCTGCGTTTACGCAAAGTGCTGCCCCCAGGCACCGACGCACTAATCGTGGTGAATAGCGATGACCAGTATCTGGGCATGTTGCCGTTGGCAAAAGTTCTTACTTCAGACCCGTCTGTTACCGTTCGCGAAATCATGGACAGCGATGTCCCCGCCATGCACGTTGCCCAGCCTGATACAGAAATCGCGCGCATGTTCTCCGATCGAGATCTNATAAGCGCTGCTGTCGTAGACGATGGGGGCCACTTGCTGGGGCGCATCACCATCGATGACGTCGTCGACGTCATCATAGAAGACGCAGAAGAGGCGGTCCTTGGCCCAGCNGGGTTAGACGTCGACGAGGATACATTTGCTCCGGTGCATCGAACCGTGGGGCGCCGTGCTACATGGCTGGGCATCAATCTACTGACGGCTTTTGCCGCTGCCGCAGTAATTAATGTGTTTGAGGAGACGATCGTTAAAGTAGTGGCGCTTGCAGTGCTGATGCCAATTGTTGCGAGCATGGGCGGCATCGCCGGCACCCAAACCTTGACCTTAGTGATAAGAGGTCAGGCGCTAGGCCAACTCAATCGCAGAAATATCTTGTGGATGTTAAATCGCGAATTCNTAATAGCGGCGTTGAATGGTCTACTTTGGGCGACTCTGGTCGCGATCACTGCAGCCATATTATTTGATGANCATCTGCTTGGCTGGGTCATCGCNACCGCCATGATGATCACTATTTTGGTTGCGGCTATTGCCGGAAGTCTGCTGCCGGGCCTACTGCGCAGCCTGGGTATAGACCCGGCCATCGCCGGCGGTGTGGTCCTAACCACAATCACCGACGTCGTGGGNTTTTTCGTTTTTCTCGGCTTGGCGAGCCTTGTTTATGCCTAGCCTATGACTCGCCGGCCACGGTCATCGGCGCCAACAATAAGCTTGGGGCGCGCACATTGCCACGCATATCTACATCGTCGCCCATGCGCACTATATTTTTCAGCATATCCCGCAAATTACCCGCAATAGTAAATTCATCTACCGGGTGGGCGATTACACCGTCCTCTACCCAAAAACCCGCCGCACCACGAGAATAGTCGCCAGTTACTCCATTTACGCCCTGACCCATTAGTTCACAGATATACAGCCCTGTACCAAGTTCCTTGAGCAGTTCTTCTCGGCTAACCGATGGCCCCAACAATGCCAAGTTGTGCACCCCGCCGGCGTTGGCCGTAGTCGCCAGGTCTAGCTTACGTGCGGAATAAGCAGACAGGACGTAGCTATTCAGAATCCCTGCGTCNACGAACCGATTTGGCCGCGTGGCAACACCATCCGCATCAAAATATGCGCCNCCCAAGCTACGCGACAACAACGGAGACTCCTGAAGCGACAGCCACGTCGGCAGAACCTGCTGCCCCAGACTGTCGAGCAAAAAGCTCGCCTTACGATACTGAGCACCACCGCTGATCGCGCCTAATAAGTGACCAATCAAACCGGAGGCCAGTTGCGGAGCTAACATAATGGGAAAAGTTCCCGTTGGCGCTTTCTGGGGCGCGAGTCGCGCAACTGTCCTTGCGCCAGCCGTTTGGCCGACATGCACCGCTGACTCAAGTTCATCGGCACTGCGCGCAACGGTATACCAATAGTCACGCTGCATGCCGTTTGCATCTTCGCCAATCAGCACGCAGCTCAAGCTGTGTCGGGTACTGGCATAGCTGCCAACAAAACCATGGCTATTGCCNTACACGCGAATACCCTGTTGCGTGCCAATCTGCGCACCATCTGAGTTAACGATACGCGCATCGACATCCAACCCCGCCGATTCACATTCTATTGCCACCTGTTGAGCCGCATCGGGGTCCAAAAGCCAGGGATGATACATATCCAGATCCACTGGCTGTTGCGGCATCAGCTCTGCATCCGCTAGGCCACAGTAGGGATCGTCTTCAGTAAATCGAGCGATATTCTTAGCNGCGGTTACCGTTTCTTTAATTGCNTCTACNCTGCTGTCTGTAGTNCTCGCTGTACCACGACGCTGGCCAAACTGAACCGTGATACCAAACCCGCGATCTTGATTGAACTCCAAAGTTTCAAGGTCGCCCTTGCGCACACTTACCCCAAGGCCTTCCTCGGCGCTGACAGACACCTCAGCCTGATCCGCTCCTTGCTGGCGCGCTTCTTTGAGAATATCGTGTACCAGCTGTTCTAACTCAGCTTGTTGCTTAATAAATTCCACTATTTTCTTCCCAGACGAATGACTGAAGAACCATCAAAAAGTGCACGCAAACGCGAAGCCACTCGATTACAAGATGTGGGACGCGCATTGACCCAACTCAAGGCCCAAGATTTAGCCACCTTCGAACTGCCTCCTTCCCTTAGCCTCGCGATTGAAGAACATGGCCGCATCAAAAGTCGCGAGGGCAGTCGCCGCCAGTTGCAATACATTGGCCGCCTTATGCGCAAACTCGATACCGAAGCGATCGAGCGCCAACTGCAGCACTTGCGAGGCGAATCTAATGCTGCGCGGCATGCCTTGCACATCGTTGAGCAATGGCGGGACCGCTTGCTTGAGGACCCGCAACATCTGACTGAACTGCTCCGCGAACAACCTCATATTGATCGTCAAAAGCTGCGCCAATTACTCAAACGCGTCACCAGCGCCGACTCAGCAAATGCAAATGAATTGCAATCTCCCGCGCAAAAAAAGGCTGCACGGGCACTATTCCGTTTCTTACGCGAACAACTAGAGACATCCGATACATTTTAGGCCTGCGTTCCGCCAACNACGATCTCATCGACCTTAAGGGTGGGCTGGCCTACGCCTACCGGCACTGACTGACCATCTTTACCACACACACCTACTCCCGCATCCAGCCCAAGGTCATTACCCACCATAGACACCTTATTCATGACCTCGGGACCATTGCCTATGAGGGTTGCTCCACGTATCGGCGCCGTAACCTTGCCATCTTCAATCAGATAAGCCTCGGTAGCGGAAAACACGAAACGCCCTGAAGTGATATCTACAGAACCACCACCAAAATTCACCGCGTATACACCCCGCGACACTGAGCGAATAATGTCCTCTGGCACATCCTGCCCAGGCAACATATANGTATTGGTCATCCGCGGCATGGGCACATGGGCGTAGGACTGGCGGCGACCATTACCCGTTGCAGCAACATTCATGAGTCGAGCATTCAGCTTATCTTGCATGTAGCCACGCAAAATACCGTTTTCGATCAGCATAGTGTTTTGCGTCGGCGTTCCCTCGTCATCAACACTCAAAGACCCCCGACGCTCGGCCAAGGTGCCATNGTCTACTACCGAACAGAGACTGGAAGCAACTTGCTCGCCAACTNGGCCAGAAAATGCAGAGCTACCCTTACGGTTAAAGTCACCCTCTAATCCATGTCCAACAGCTTCATGCAATAAAACTCCTGGCCAACCAGGGCCGAGTACCACCGGCATTGGCCCTGCCGGCGCGTCAACCGCATCCAAATTTATTAGCGCCATGCGCACTGCCTCACGCGCTAGATCGTCGGCCCAATCTCCGGCGGACAACGACGCCAGATCTCTGCGCCCACCGCCACCGGCACTACCACGCTCGCGCCGGCCTTGATCCTCGGCAATAACCGATACGTCCAACCGNACTAACGGACGAATGTCAGCGCTAAACGTTCCGTCACTGGCCATTACCAACATACTCGAGTGACTGGCTGCGATTCGCACATTGACTTCTTTGACTCTTGGATCAACGGCTCGAGCGGTTTGGTCTACCTGTTGCAACAAAGCGACTTTCTGCTCTTGAGACAAACTGCTTATAGGATCCTGAGTGTTATACAACGAGTCTGCACTGACCACTCGAAGACCCTGTGCAGGCCCGCGCGAACCAGCACCAGCTACTGACTTCGCAGCAACTGCGGCCTTGTGTAATCCATCAGCACGAATGTCTTCACAATAGGCAAAACCAGTTTTTTCGCCCGCTAACGCCCGCACCCCGATTCCTGCGTCAACCGAAAAAGCCCCATCTTTGACAATGCCGTCTTCAATACCGAAGGACTCGGAGCGAGCGCTCTGAATAAAAACCTCACCATAATCTACATTGCGCCCCAGCATATGCTCGATGGCATTCTGCACATCCGCAGACTCAATGCCCTTCGGCGCCAATAGCTCCGCCTCTACCCTCTGTATCAGTTCACTCATTTATTACTACTTATGATGTATTTTTCCGACCATCAAGACGTCTATGGTTCGTCTTTGTCTTTCTTAGCCACAGTGATGGCCGCTGGAATTTCTGCCGCGGGGGAAACATCAGCAGGATCAGCTGTTTCTGCCAGCGGCTCAGCGATGCTCTGAGTCCCACCACTATCCGTCACAGCGGGCTCAAGCGGCGGCGCCTCCGCCTCTTGAGCTGGCTCACCTATCGGCGCAAGGCTACCCGGTTGTGGTGCAGCTTTCATGCTTTTATCCCACAAACTTACAAACTTCACTTGAGGCTCTTCAAGCGTGCCGGTAATNGCAAACTTAGCACTGCTGAATTGCTGAATAGGCTTGCGCAGTATTTGCTCACCCAGCATAACACTCAAGCCCGCCACAGGATTTGCGAGCGCCAGATAAGCGCCGTACCAGGGCAATGAACTACTGACGGGCAGGGTAACGATCATTTCGTTATCGAGCATTTCTGANCGCAGATTAACGCGACCGCCAAATTCAAAAGAAGAGGATGGGCTTTCAACNATCATGCGNTCAGTAAATACCATTTCCTCTTGACCCACACTTACTGTGGCACTGAGTCGATCAAAACTCATACCATCATCGACGATGTCTGAAAAATCGAACTTATTGATTCTTTTGGCAAGTGCAGAGGGCGTGAACAANCTGATCAACCGTAAACCATTAGCTGACGTATCAGCATCCAAAAATCGACCANTCTTGGCCTTGAAATTCATGCTGCCATGCAACCCCAGCAACTCTATATTTGGNGGCGAACCCGGCCATTGCAGATCCACCTGCAGCGAGGCGCTCTCGGTCTCCATTGTCGGCGCGAAGTCCCACATTGGCAGTGTAAGGGCAAGGTCATCGAGTGCTACGCGGCCGGAATAGGCCGTAGTGTTGTCGGACAAGTCCCAAATAAATTGGGCATTGCGCAGATGCACACCTCTCACATCCGCATTTAGCGCATCAAAGTTTATGCTGTCCTGGTCGGGCTTAATTTCAAATTGCCAGTTACCATAATCTTCATTGCCTATGCGCAGTTCCTCTACAGCGACCCACGCCGNAGGCAAGGATCGGCCCAGCTCAATGCTTAGGGGATCAGCGGCAGACAACCCAGCAACGTCGTTAGACAGANCCGCTTCTGGGNCAGCCGTTACAGAGTNCGGAGCAGGTAGCCGNAGAAAATCTAAATCTATGCCAAGACGCTCAGCATCNGTTAAGTCCACTCTGCCAACCAGGTCGTCGGCCTGCACCGANAAAATGAATTCGCCAACGCGTCGACGACCTGCCAACCTAAGATCACCGAAAATCAAATCACCTACCACGAGNTCGCCCACTCGCAGGTTATCCATCTGCCAATCCACCGCATACTGGCCGCTTCCCACGGCCAACTGAGACCAAGCTTCAACATCGATCGCAGCCAAATTACCACCAATACTGACCCAATCTTGGTCCGCTTGGATCACTGCGGGAACAGCACTTAGACCGATAGACCCTCGCAACACTCGGTCATCCAGATGCACCCAGCCCTGAGTATTCTGGTAGCGCCATTGCAAACTCTGATAACNGTCCAGAAATTGCAGATCAAAGCGGCTGGGCGACAANATATTTTCGGTCTTACCCAGCTCTCCAGGCAAATTTACAGCCATACCTAGGAGATCCGTATCCACCACCAAAGCAGAAATACCGCCTCTCATATCGATAGATAGNTCTGCACTGAATTGACTTTTACCGCTCAGCACGCCGAGATCAGAGAGACCAGCCAGGGTATAGATATCATCAGGGGTAAGGGCGCCGCGTACTGCAAAATTGATTTGTTGAGCGTCGCTGGTCACGGCAATTGAGGCTTGCTGACCAAAGATATTGCCAGCAAAACTGCCGGCTAACTGATGAGGCAGTGTGAATGTGCCTTGTCCTGCTGCGTTCTCTAAATTGAGCCGGTAGTCCGGCATGGACAGCGACATCTGCTCNGGTTGGAAATCTAAATCCAGCGCAAGCGGCGTCTCAGCATCCGCCGTCAACGGCAACCTCATGCTGCCCTGCAAACGCACATTGCCATTCGCCGACCAATCATTTCCGACAAAGGCAAAGGACGATCGGAGTGGCGTATCGCGCAGAAAATCAAGCAGTTGTGCTGCACCAGTCTGAGCATCAAATTGCACATCAGCGACACGCGCACCTGTACCGAGCGCTATTTGACTGGCGGCAAAACGCGNACCCGCCATTTCAGCTGATGATACTTGCACGCGGGTATTAGGGCCGGCGACATGGATATTGGCGGATACATTCTGTAACTCCGGCCAGCTGGGTTCGTAAATGATACGCCCCTGGGCCAAGTCGCTGCGTATTTCTAAGCGCCGTGCTAATTCGCCAGGGCGCTGTCGTAATTGGCCATGGTATGCGCCAAACAGACCATCCAACCGCCCTGCCTGGGGTGCCTGGCGGAGCCAGCTTTGTAGACCCTCGGCCATCTTGAAAGAAATATAGTCGGGTAGAACTGATGTATCTGCGCCATCCATGCCAAGTTGTATGCTGAAGCGTTGCTCATATGGGTTTTTCGGCCGGGTGACTGCGAACTGCACGGCGAGTGCACTGCCATGCCGCCGCGCTTTAATGTTCTGCCCGCGCAAGCCCATATGCCCAGGTTGTAAATGGAATTTGATAAGCCCTTGAACGTACTCAAAATCCCATACTCGGGCGAATAAGGTCGGAAACTGCAAATTGATNTCGTCAGCATTTAACTGCATCGCGATGTTTGCGCTATCGCCCCAGAAACGACCTTGAGCATTGCGTAAGCTCGGCGCCCCCCGATAACCCTGAGCAGACACATCGGACAGAGAAGCCGAGTAGGCTATTGCGCCTTGATTGCTGACATAGCCATACAAGCTATGAACTTTGCCACTTGGCGCCAATGCCGTTAACCATTCGTCAAAAATTGGCCAAATGCCNGCGCTNGGCTNGAGCACCGAAGTTATGGCAGCGAGATCTACGCCTTGGCTCCAGGCCATAAGCTCAGGCCACAGTTCATCCGCGACGAACTTGATCCGGAAGTGCAGGGGATCGAGGGCGATCGAATTAGAACGATCGACTCCAGATTGCAGATCTACCTTNCGGGTCGTGCCATGAATGGCATCGCCCCTAGTTATCCACTCCGTATCAATACCCGCGCGTAAAGTTGGCATTGGCGCTGTCATATNCGTAGCGGACAGCAACGCCTGCGCAGCGAGTCGCCCTTGGCCGACGNCTTGTCGCTGACGCCAACGAGAATCCCCGGTTGTAATTACCATATCNGCGCTGCTGAAAAGCCCTGCGGGCAATGCTAGCCGCCCAGAGACACTGACATCCCGGGCCACCACTTGCTCGTCAGACCAAGACACCCGTTCAACCCAGGACACGCCAAGTTTGGTGGCTTCGGGCTTATTCGCGGCCAAAACCATATCGAGCATATGTTCATTACTAATATTCTGCGCTCGAATATCAGCACTAAAACCCATGGGCTGACCCGTTTGCGGGTGAAATATCAGCTCTATCGCCCCAAACAACCGGTCCCCATGGCGCAGGCTTTTGACTATATCGAACGGCAAGACGATCCGTTGTTGGTTACGTAACCGCCAACCTACGGGTTGTTGTTCAAAATGGACTTCCGCCTGTTGCCAATACAAATGTCGNGGCACCCAAGCATTGCGAATTAAACTCTCTAGCGAATCCAGTTCCAGCTCAAGATTCTGAAATTGACCCGCACCAAAGGTCACCTTCTGCACTTGCACGACCGGATTAATTCCGCGCCACTGTGCTTGCACCCCTTCAAGGCTGATTCTCTTTGAGGCCAGCATACTGTTCAGCTGCGGCGTGAACTCACTGGCAAAAAAAAGTAGTCCGCGCCCGGCCCCTAGGGTAAGTGCCGTAACGACAATCAAACCGCATAGAAAAAGTATTAGCGGGGCGACAACGTAGCGACGCAGTCTATCCTGGTATGGCAAACGCGTTGCGACCGACATATCAGGCAGCAAGGCCTAATTAGCCCACCGACCCCTGAACCATCGAGATATCAAATTGGCCAACCGCGAAATCAGGCTCCGCTTGCACACCAACCGCTGCCCTAATCTTTGCTCGAACGCCATCAAGGTAGGCGCCTTCATCGGACAACAATCGATCCACAACCGATTGATCAGCACGCACCAAAAACTCAAGATCCACGCCGCCCTTGCTCGATTTCGAACGCTTGATCAAATCACGGACGATGGCCTGACACGCCGCTTCAACCGAGGCATCGACACCATCTTCCGAAGTTGCCTGCATAAGCTGACCTAAACTCTGCCGCACGCGCTTGCGACTTAACTGCACAGTGCCGTGTTCAGAAAAATCCTCCACCCGCACCTGAGACGGATCAGCTGTAAAGGCCTCCTTTAGTATTGCCAGCACCTGTTGTTCGTGAGCCTTGTTTTGCATATCAATAAAGTCGATTACGACCAAGCCCCCCAAATTNCGCAGACGTAATTGCGCCGGGATCGTTGCGGCAGCCTCCAGATTCACCTGNAGAGCCGTATCTTCGGCCGAACCNGCACCGGTGCCAAGAAAACTGCCGCTGTTAACATCAATACTGACAAGGGCCTGGGTTTGTTCAAAGATCAGCCCTGCGCCAGAAGGCAACGAATAACTCGGCTCCAATGCCTGTTGAATTTGTTCTTCTAGTCCAAGCTCCGCGAATAGATCCTCATCGCTGTAGCACAGTACGTCTCGACCAGACCATTGAGGCAAATGCTCTTGCGCAAAATTGCGCATCTGGGTGTATGTAGTTTCATCATCAACTGTGACCCTTTGCACATTCGGCCCAGCCAAGTCGCGCAGAATACGGCAGGCAAACGGCAGCTCGGCATACACGAGGCAAGGCGTTTTTTGCTGTTTGCTGGATTCGATATTTTGTAACAGTTCATTCCAGCTGTCGCAGAGCCGGGCAAAAGCCTCNGTTAAAGCGCTTTCGCTGGCACCTTCCGTCGCGGTGCGGACAATCAAACCAAAGTCCGTATCNGCCAATTGTCTCGACAAAATATCTTTCAGCCGTTGGCGCTCCGCAGTGCTATCGATACGCCGAGAAATACCCAATTGCCCCGGGCGCTGGGTCAGCACAAGCGCGTTGGTCGCTACAGAGAGCGACATCGTAAGTTTCGCGCCCTTGTCCTCAATNGCGTCCTTCACAACCTGCACGACAATTTCTTGCCCTTCATGCAGAAGCTTACGAATATCTACGCGGCGCCCATCGTTATCTGGCTCGGCCACCATAAGCGGCTTGGCAGTGACGTCCGCAGCGTGCAGGAANCCATGGCGCTGTTGGCCAATATCAACAAAGGCCGCCTGAATGCCTCCAATCACCCGTACTACTTTGCCGCGATAAACATTGCCAGTTAGGCTTCTGTGCTGCGCTCGGTCAATTTGCAGGTCACGCAATTTTTGATCCACAACTAATGCCGCTCGCGTCTCCGCAGAGCCAACGTTAATTACCAATTGCTCGGCAGTCTCACCGCCCTGCTTAGGTTGTTCGGTCAACGCGACCACTCCATGTATCTATGCCGAAGTGTTTCAGCATTAATTCTGTTTCCAACATTGGCAGTCCAATCACGGCACTAGGGCTGCCATGAATCTTTTCTACGAAAATACTGCCAATACCTTGTAACCCATAGCCCCCGGCTTTGTCTGCNGGCTCTTGTGTCCGCCAATAGGCATACGCCTCGTCCTCGGATACTGCACGAAAGCTGACGTCGCTGGCTACTACCTGAGTCCTAGAATCAGCAGCCGAAGCAACCGTTACGCCCGTTAAAACTCGGTGTGTCGTACCGGATAGACGCATCAGCATCTCAATACCATCCGCTCGGTCCATCGGTTTCCCTATAACCTCGTCACCNAGAGTGACNACCGTATCTGCCGCTATTACGACATAGCTCGGCCTATGNGTCAGTCCAGCAGCCGCTTTCGACTTAGACAGCCGCTCGACATAGGCCATTGGCATCTCACCAGCNGCTAAGCTTTCATCCACATCCGGCGACATCGTTTCAAACATCAAACCGATTTGTTGCAACAAACCGACCCGGCGCGGTGACGAAGACGCNAATAAAATAGATCGGGGGCATAGATCNTTCACCGCAAGCCTCTATTTAGTTCCAGAGCTTNAAAAAACTTAAAGGCGTACGGCCAAAGGAGCGCTGTGCTGACTGCCGTCGTCAGCGGTAGCCAGTTCCAATCTTGATTAGCTAAAAAATTAAGACTAAAACTTCTTAGTAGTTGAGCAGACACTGAAACAGTAAAGACGATCAATATTTGCTGAATCGCACCATACATTGCGAAACGCTCGCGAAAACGCANCAACAAATACGTTATGGTGGCAAATATCAGACCGTTNAAACCCAGGGGCTCGCCCAANAAAACATCAACAATGCACCCAGCAAACCAAGCCCACAAGACGCCCAGGCGCGAACCGACACGCAACGCCCAATATATCAGTATCAGCAATAGCCACTGCGGCTGCCAAAGACCGATCCACTCGTATGAATTAGCGGGTAGGCGCGCAATGCTTAAGACCGAGGCGGCAAAGATCAATAAAATAAATATCAAAGGGTTCAAGACTCACCTGCCGGACGCACAGCAGGCGCCTGGTCTGCAGTAAAAACCACCAACAAAAATCGCGACTGATTTGTTCGAGCTAGGGGCCGCACCTCAACTTCAGCAAAAACAGAGGTCGCATCCAATACCACCGAAATC